>CALGIL010000172.1 GCA_937914895.1 uncultured Angelakisella sp. | reverse complement strand
GTCCCCGGCGGGCCCGGGCAGAGGGGGGGTGAAAGGCCGGGCCGGTTGCTTTTTGGCGGGCCGCATTGTAAAATAAATCCAAACCGGAAGGGCCCAACGAAACGCAGGGGAGAGGGGAAGCTATGGCGGCAACCATTACAGAGGTAGCCAAGCATTCGGGACTGTCTGTGGCGACGGTATCGCGGGTACTCAATCATTCCGCAAATGTTTCGGAAGAAAGCAGGCTTCGGGTTTTAAGGTCCATTGAGGAGCTTGACTATTCCCCCAATATGCTGGGGTCCAACCTGCGCAAAATGCGCAGCGGGCAGATCCTTGTGCTGGTGCCCACCATTAACAACCCCTTTTACAGCACCGTCATCGAGGGTGTGCAGAACGTGGCCCAAATCCGCGGCTACCGCGTGCTGGTGGCCAACACCTATTCGGATTCGGAGCAGCTGCGGCAGTATGTGCAGCTGCTGCGGCAAAGGCTGGTGGACGGGCTGATCATCCTGCACCCGGTCATGGAGACCCTGGAGCTGGGAAACATCGGCCGCCATTACCCCATTGTGCAGTGCAGCGAGTTTGACACCAGGGTAAAGCACCCCTATGTGGGCATCGACGACCGGTCCGCCACCAAAATGGCGGCCATGCACCTGGTGAGCATGGGGCGCAAAAAAATTGCCATGCTTAATTCCGACCTGCGCTTTGGGTACGCGCGCCGCCGGCAGGAGGGCTTTGAGCGCACCCTGGAGGAGGCGGGCATCCCGGTGCGCCGGGACTGGATTAAATACGCCATCGAGATTCACTTTGACAGGGCCGTGGCCGTGGCGACGGAGCTGTTGAGCGGGGAGGAGTACCCCGACGCCATTTTCTGCGTGTCGGATGTGTACGCCGCCGCCTGCATTAAGGCGGCCCGCCAAAGGGGGCTGCGCATCCCCGAGGATGTGGCCATTGTGGGCTTTGACAACATCGACATTTCCATGATGACCGACCCGCCCATTACCACGGTCAATCAGCCCATGCTCCAGCTGGGCAGCGAGGCCTGCAAAATGCTGCTGACCCGCATTGACCAGCCGGAGATAGAGCTGAGCAATATGCTGCTGCCGGCGGACCTGATTGTCCGGCAATCGACACTGGGACATAATTATTAGGAGGAAGCTATGAAACTGGGTCTTTATTCTGTCACCTATTCCGGCACATGGTTCCGGGGGGGCCTTGATGTCTACGGCTTTATGGACAAGGCCGCCGAGTACGGATTTGACGGGGTCGAAATCGACCTCAAGCGCCCCCACGGATTCCCCCTGGACCTTTCGGACGACGAGTGCAAAAAAATCCGCGCCTACGCGGCGTCCAAGGGGCTGGAGATTGCCGCCGTGGCGGGCAACAACAACTTTTCTTCCCCCATTGCCGAAAATATCGAAAACGAGCTCCTTATGCTCCACGAGCAGCTCCGCGTGGCCAAGGCCCTGGGGGCCCCTTTGCTCCGCGTCTTTGCGGCCTGGCGGGGCGTCACCTTCCGGGACGGCATTGCCACCTATGACATCACAAAGGAATTCGACAGTCATCTGGATTCCACCAAGGACGAAATTTACGACCGCGTAAAAGCCTGCCTTAAGGAGGGCGTGGCCTGGGCGGAGGAGGCGGGGGTCGTCCTGGCCCTGCAGAACCATCCCCCGGTGACCGACAATTATAAAGTCATGCTCAATATTGTCAGCGAGATCGGCTCGCCGTGGCTTAAATGCTGCCTGGACGCGCCCAACTGCGGCTACGAAAACCAGGGGACCGAGTATTTGACCAAGGCGGTCCGGGACGTGGGCGCGCTGCAGATGCATACCCACGCCAGCGGCGAATTTGAGGCGGACAAAAACGGCGACCCGGTGCTGGTCCCCTGGGACGCGTATATGACCCCCACCAACTACCCCGCCTTTGTTAAGGCCCTGAAGGAGACGGGATTTGAGGGCTACCTCTGCTATGAGTTCTGCCACCGCCCCCGCAAGCACGGGGAGCTGCTGGGCATGGAGTACATTGATGAGCAGGTGCAGTATGCCGTCAAGTACTTCCGCC
>CALGIL010000171.1 GCA_937914895.1 uncultured Angelakisella sp. | reverse complement strand
CTTCTGCTCTCCATGCTGCTGGTGGCCCTGACCGCCTGCGGCAGCCAGTCCCCCCAGGACAGCGCGCCCCCCGCCCAGGAATCCTCCTCCGCGCCCTCCGGGGCCGGCGAAGCCAGCTATACCGTTGGCATCATCCAGCTGATCCGGCATCCGGCCCTTGATGCCGCCACCCAGGGCTTTAAAGACGCACTGACGGAAAAGCTGGGCGACAAGGTGAGCTTTGATGAGCAGAACGCCTCCGGCGACCCGCAGACCTGCGCCATTATTGCCAACCAATTGGTGTCCTCCAACGTCAGCCTGATTATGGCCAACGCCACGGCCGCCCTGCAGGCGGCGCAGACCGCCACCACCACCATTCCCGTCCTCGGCACCTCGGTGACTGATTACGGCACGGCCCTTGGGATGGACAACTGGACCGGCACCACCGGCACAAACGTTTCCGGCACCAGTGATCTGGCCCCTCTGGACCAGCAGGCCGGAATCATCAAGGAGCTTTATCCGGACGAAAAAAATATCGGCATCCTTTACTGCTCCGGCGAGCCCAACTCCAAGTATCAGTCCGATGTGATTTCCGGTTACCTGACCGATCTGGGGTACAGCTGTAAGGTCTACACCTTCTCCGATTCCAACGACCTGCAAACCGTGGTCACCACGGCCGCCGCCGAATCCGACGTCCTCTATGTCCCCACGGATAATACGGTGGCCTCCAACACCGAAATCATTAAGAATGTCTGCGTCCCCGCCGGCGTCCCCGTCGTTGCCGGAGAGGAGGGCATCTGCGCCGGCTGCGGCGTGGCAACGCTTTCCATCAGCTACTACGACCTTGGCTACACCACCGGCCAGATGGCCTATGACATTTTGGTGGGCGGCGCCGACCCCGCCGCCATGGAGGTCCGGTTTGCCCCCAAGTTCACCAAGCTGTATAACGCGGAAATTGCCGGGGCGCTGGGTGTCTCCATCCCCGACGGCTACACGGCTATTGTGCCCGCCGAAGAATAGGATGCGGCGGCATCCGCCGTCCGCGGCGCCCTCCCCGGAGCGGCGCCGCGCCGGCCTGCGCGCCGGGGCGGGCAATCATCAGGCGGCAGAAAGGAATCGGCTATGGATATACTGGCATATTTTGCGTCCCTGAATCCGATGAACCTTGCTTCGGCGCTTCCGGGCAACATTGCCCAGGGGGTCATTTGGGGGATTATGGCGCTGGGGGTTTATATTACCTTTCGGCTGCTGGATTTTGCGGACCTTACGGTGGACGGCTCCTTTGCCACAGGGGGCGCCGTCACCGTGGTCCTCGTTCTGGCGGGGGTTCCCGCGCCGGCGGCGCTTTTGGCCGCGGTTTTGGCGGGGATGCTGGCGGGCCTGGTGACGGGCCTGCTGCACACCCTGCTGGGCATACCCGGCATTTTGGCGGGCATTCTGACGCAGATCTCCCTGTGGTCCGTCAATCTTTTAATCCTGGATGGGGCCAACAAGGCTGTAAATGTCGGAAAGTATGCGCTGGTGGTCTCGCTGCGCAACGTGGGCAGCTCCATTGTCGTTGCCCTGTGCATTGCCGCCGTGCTGGTGGTCCTGCTCTACTGGTACTTTGGCACCGAGCAGGGCAGCGCCATCCGCGCCACCGGCTGCAACCCCCATATGTCCAAGGCGCAGGGGATCAATATCGACGGGATGAAGGTGATTGCCCTTTGCGTTTCCAACGGACTTGTGGCGCTGTCCGGCGGACTGATGAGCCAGTACCAGGGCTTTGCGGACATTAAGATGGGGCAGGGCGCCATCGTCATCGGCCTTGCCGCCGTCATTATCGGCGACGTGCTGGGCGACGCTTTGCTGTCCCGGCACATGAACTTTTTGATTCGGCTGGTGTTTGTCATCCTGGGCGGGGTGGTCTATTATCTGACCGTGGGCCTGGTGGTATGGCTTAAGATGCCCACCGATCTGCTGAAGCTTTTGACGGCGGTCATTGTGGCAATCTTTCTTGCGGTGCCCTACCTGAGCGCCAAGGCCAAAAATTCCTTTGCGGCGGCGGGGAAGAGGGGGGTGCGCAAGGATGCTTGATCTTGTACGGGTGGAAAAGACCTTTAACCCAGGCACCATCAACCAAAAGCAGGCCCTTGGCGGCATCAGCCTTCATTTGGAGGAGGGCGAATTTGTCACCGTCATCGGCGGCAACGGCGCCGGCAAGTCCACCATGCTTAACGCCATCGCCGGCGTCTGGCCCATCGACAGCGGCGTAATTTCCATTGGCGGCGTCAACGTCACGGGCCTGCCGGAGCACCGGCGCGCGGCCTTCATCGGCAGGGTCTTCCAGGACCCCATGATGGGCACCGCCCCCAGCATGGAGATTGAGGAAAACCTGGCCCTTGCGTATCGCCGCGGCCGGCGGCGCGGCCTCCGCTGGGGCGTTACAAAGCCCGAGCGGGCGCGTTACCATGAGGCGCTTGCCAGCCTTGGACTGGGCCTTGAGGACCGTATGACCACCAAGGTCGGCCTGCTCTCCGGCGGCCAGCGCCAGGCGCTGACGCTGCTGATGGCGGCCCTGCAAAAGCCCAAGCTTTTGCTTCTTGACGAGCACACCGCCGCGCTGGACCCCGCGACCGCCAGCAAGGTGCTGGAGCTTTCGGACCGGATTGTCGCCGAAAACAAGCTGACCACCATGATGATTACCCACAATATGTCCGATGCCATCCGTCACGGCACCAGACTTATTATGATGAATGGGGGCAGGATTGTCCTGGATATTTCCGGCAAGGAAAAAACGCGGCTGACCAAGGCCGACCTCCTGCAAAAATTCGCCGAGGCCGCCGGCGTTCAGGAGGAGACCGACAGGATGCTTCTGTCCTGAAAAGCAAGCGGGCGGTTCCCCGTTTATTTTAGCTGGTCAAAGGACTCCCATAAATCCAGCTTGCCGTACCCCCACTGCACGTTGGGGTATTCCCGGCTGTCATCGCGGTCGCAGCCGCGGATCAGCAGGGAGAGAACGCGGTTGCAGGTCATATCCGGCTCGTGGTCCATCACAATGCCCCACTGCAGCATGACGGCAGCGGCGCCCGCCGTAATGGCGGCGGCGACGCCTGTGCCCGACGCCGCGCCGGGCCGCCTGGGATAGATTCCGCCGATGTTTACGCCGGGGGCGACAAAGTCCGGCGACAGCCGGGGCAGCCTGGTGGGCCCCCAGGAGGAAGCAACGTAAAGGCTTTCGTTCCGGCTGTTGTAAGCCCCGCAGGTAATGGTGCCGATGGCGGTGGCGGGGTTGACAATGGTGTAGTTTGGCTTGGGCTCGACAAATTCCACGGATGGGCTGACCATGCCGGTTATGGGCAGCCAGGCGTGGTATTCTCCGCTGACGACAATGTTCCCCTGCAAAATAATCCGCCAGATGCCCGGCGTAGGGTCCTCCACCGACACAATGGACAGGCGGCTTTTCAGCTGGAAATAGGAAAGGGCCACCACGGATTTTTCCAGGACCAGCGTTTTTCGCAGCGCCACATTGGTCTGAAATGGAATCAGGCTGACCACCTGTCCCGTGGGCGACTCCACGGCGACGGACAGCTTATCCCAGGGCTCGTTCCAGATGTAAACGGGGAACCCCCTGACCTGCTGGCCCACGCTGATTTCGATGGTCCGAATCTGTCCCGCCTCCGTAAACACGCCGTCCGTATGGTGCCTGGCGCTGCTTTCGTTTCCGGCGGCGGTACAAATGGCAACGCCTCTCCGGTTGGATATGTAGGTCAAAAACTCCTCCATCATGCTCAGGCCGGCGTGCCCGCCAAAATTGCTGCCCAGTGCAATGCAGATGGCAACCGGGCGGTCGAAGGCGTCCGCCAGGTCCAAAATATAATCAATGCCCATCATCACGTTTTCGGATGTAAAAATATTGTGGTTGTCCTCCGGCCATTCCGGAAACTGCCTGCGGTAATAGGGGGTGGCGGGCTTTAGCTTTACGGCGATGATGGAGGCGTCCGGGGCCGCGCCTATGTGCCCGCCGTTTTCCCGCCCGCAGGCCACCGACGCGATAAAGGTGCCGTGCCCGTCGGTATCCTGATGGGGGACCACGTCCAGGGGGTGGTCCGACTGCAGCGCCGCGTTGATTTCTTCCTGGGTGTACACGGCGCCAAACTGCATATCGACGGGAAAGTTCCCCTGGCCGGTCTGGTCCCAGATGGACAGGATTTTGCTGCTTCCGTTCTCATACCGAAAGGATGGGCTGGTATAGTCGATTCCGGTATCCACAAAGCCCAGAATGACCCCCTGCCCCATTAAGTCGGTGCCGGGCATTTGCAGCGTCCGGGTGATATAGGGCTCCGCAAAGGTCTCCCGGTCCAATAGCGTATAGGCGATGGTGTGGGTGTCCATAAAGGTTTCCCCCAGCTCCCGCAAGGTGGGGTGCAGCTGGTCCTCGTGGAGGTAGGCGACCACATATCCGCCGGACAGGACAGGCCCTACGTGAATGTAGGGATTTTTTTCGGCAAAGCTCCTGAAGCGATCGCTGTCCTGCACCATAAAGCTTGCGGTGGTTGGCAGGCGGATAAATTCATCCAGGGTTATGCCGTCTGCGCGCATATCCACATCACATTCCTCCTCCCAGGTAGGTTATCAGGCTGTCCATGGTGTTTTGCAGGCAAAGTGTTCCGTACCCCCAGGCTGGGTTTGGGTACAGCACACCCCTTTGCCTGCGGGCGCCAAGCCGTAAAAACGCCTTGACGCGCTCGCCGTATAAAAAGGGGTCGTTGCCCTGCACAATGCCCCACTGCAGCATCAGGGCGGCGGAGCCTGTGACAAAGGGCGCGGCCATGCTGGTGCCGGTAAAGGACCCGTAGCCTCCGTACTTGTTGGGGGCCGTGATGTCTACGCCCGGCGCCACCAAGTCCGGCTTGATGGAACCGCCGCCCCGGGGGTACCCCCGGCCGGAAAAATCGGCAATGCTGTTCAGGCGGGAATTGTAGGCCCCCACCGTAATTACGGAATGGGCGGTTGACGGCAGCGTAAGCGTCGTATCAACGGAAGGGATAAAAAACGCGGTATTCCGGGAGACCTCCTCGGTGATGGGCAGCCATAGGTCGTAATGCCCGTCTATAATGTCTCCGGCGGTCAGCCGCAGCTGCCAAAAGCCCTCGGGAAGTCCTCCCCCCGCGGATTCGACCTGGAGGAACAGATTCTGGTCCGTGTCGTAGTGGCTGGGCTGCCCATACTGGATAAACACCGTCACGTTGCCAAACCGGACGGTCTTTTCATAGTCGGCATGGGTGACCGGCCCGGTGGTCCTGCCATCGGGCAGCACCAGCTCCACGCTGAAGCGGTCGATAAAGTTTTTCCATAGGGTCAAGTAAAAGGAGGTCAGCCCCTGGGTGGTATAAAAATCAATGACCCTGGTTTCGCCGGATGCCAGCCTGCCGCTGTGGTGGTGCGCGGCGGTGCCCTCGTTGCCCGACGCGGCCACAATGACGCTCTTCCATCGCTGCGCAAGGTCGTTGATATAGCCTTCAAACAGGGAGTTGCCGCTGTGGGAGCCGTCGTTGGTCCCATAGCTGATGTTGACCGCAAGGGGCATTTCCAGAAGCTCCGCTTTGTCCACCGCATACTTCAGCGCCCGCATCAGCTCGGTGGTTCTGGCAAAGGAGCGCTGCCCCCGCCGGCCAAGGCGGACGACAATGAGGGACGCCTCCGGCGCGGCGCCCCGGTACATTCTGTTTCGGCTGCCCCTTCCGTTGCCGGCGGCCACGCCGGCAACCGCCGTGCCGTGGCCGACAAAGTCCATATTGGGGACAGTGCGGTAGGGCTGCGGGCTTGCCAGGGCCCGGTTGATCTCAGCCTCGTCGTACTCGGCGCCGCCTTTAAAGCCCCGGGGGGGCGTCCCCTGGCCGGCCTGGTCCCAGATGGATAAAATCCGGGTATCCCCGTCATCGTTTCTGAAATCCGGATGGGTATAATCGATTCCGGAATCCAGGATTCCAATGAGCGTGCCCTTTCCCGACAGCCCAAAGGCGGCTTTGCTTTGCACCGGCGCAATACAGGCGGCGTCAAGGGCATCCTGCAAAACAAACTGCAGCCGCTTGGGCAGCTCCATGTGCTCAATTTCGGCCTGGTGGGACAGCCATGGAATTTGCGGCTGCGTTAAGGTGATGATGGCATACCGCTCGCTGAGGACCTCCACCTCCACCCCCAGGCGGCGTTCCAGCTGTAAAATGTCGCCGTGATATTTCACGATGACTTCCCAGGTGTTGCCGTCGGGGTTGTAGCCGGCCTCAAGCTCGCTGCCCGCAAGCCCGCCCAGGTCCTCCGGCGGCGGTATGTCCGCCAGGCCGTACACAGCGCCGGGGGCGCCGGAAAAATTTGCGGATTCAGGGTTCAACGGACGCCCCCCCTTTGCCCAATTTTGTCTCCAAACAAAGCCTAAAAAAAGGCGCGGATCATTTCCTGCCTCACGCAGACAGTGGCCCACACCCCGCCGTTCCAAAAATAGCCCCGCACGGTCGCCTGGGTAAAGACAGTGGGGAAGAACCAGAACTCCCGGCCGTCAATTAACCACAGGTAAAACAGCATATGGGTATTTCCGTCGTGGAAGTACCTTGTATCCACGGCGGAGGACAGCCGGGGGGACATGGCGGGGGGAAAAGCGGGCGGATACCGATGCCTTAAAAAACGGTCAGTATCTGCCTGATAAGGATTCTGCTGCATGTGGGTTCCCTCCTATGCCAACGCCTGCTTTCAAAACGACCCAAACGAATAGAACAGTATATTCAGTTTGGCGGGCAAATAGTTCTCAGGGACCTTTTCGCCCCGGCGGACCGCCTTTGCTGTCCCGCCGGGTGCGTTTATGACCCGGCGCCCGCCCCAATACGCTGCCCGTGCCAAATGATGTATGGCGCGGGCGGCGGCGTCATATTCGGGGGTGCCCCTGGGGTGCCTGGCTTTAGAAAGGGACCGGCGAAAAGAAGAAATTTTGAATACATAACCAAAACTCACCCGCCAACGTCGGGTAAATCTGTGAATACAACATGAATACTGTGCGTCTTAACCGTGTACGGGCGGCTTTCGAAGCCGCGGCCGCCGGTGCCGCGGCTGTGCCTGATGCCCCGCCGTCCATCAAACGCGGACAATGGGCACGGGACGGTTCGCTTGTTCCACAAGGGTCTGACAAGCCTTTGCGGGGCGGCATGTTGCCCTTGTTTGCGGGCTGCGGATTTTAAGCAGCCGCCCCCTCCGGCGGCAAAGGGGGAGGCTGTCCGACACAGCGGCAAATGGGGGTCAAACAATTTTTTAAAAGACTGCAAAAAAATTTAAAAAATCCATTGACTCCTGAATCGCCATATGCTATCGTATATATATTCATATACCCATCGCATTGTTCGACTACACATCAGATGCAGGTTCGCAGGTCCAAATCATTCAAAAACGCCCTGGGCGGCGGCCGCCCACAAACAGAGGAGGGAACTTATGAAAAAGCTCACATCACTTTTGCTGACCGCCATGATGCTCGTCCTGCTGGCCAGCGGCTGCGGTTCAAGCGGCGCCCCCGCGGACGGAGGCCCGCAAAGCACCCCCCAGGATAAGGATTCCGTCACCATCGGCATCTCGGTCTCCCTGGATTCCCTGGAGCCCATGTCCGCCTATTCCCGGGAGGAGCAGTACGTCATTTACAACGTCTTCGACACGCTCATCGAATTCTATGACGGCAAATACCAGCCCCGCCTGGCCGAATCCTTCGAGATGTCCGACGATATGAAGGAATTTACCTTTAAGCTGCGCCAGGACGTCACCTTCCACAACGGCGAAAAGATGACCGCCAAGGACGTCAAGTACACCTTTGACAACCTGGCCAACTTTGCCTTTTGGGCCAACGACGCCCGCTACATAGACCACACCGAAATCATCGACGACTACACCGTCAAAATTTACGCCAAGGATACCACCGCCACCAACCTGGTGGTCATCTCTCAAAAGGAGATCATCAACGAAAAGGCGGTTACCGAGCTGGGCGAAAAGCACCGCTTTGCCCCCGTGGGCACCGGCCCCTACAAGCTGGTCAACTACGATGGATTTTCCACCATCCAGCTGGAGTGGAACCCCGAGTACTACCAGTGGAAAGAGCGCGGCGAGCCCGCCATCAAGAAGGTCACCTACAAGGTCATCGAGGATATGCAGACCATGGCCATGGCCCTGGAGGCCGGCGAGGTGGACTTTGTGACCAAGGTCCCCGCCACCGACGCCCTGCCCTTCGAATCCAAAAGCGGCTTTACCGTGGACTGGCTGGACCAGGACGGCGTCACCCTTGTCTGCTACAACTGCGGCACCGCCCCCTTTAACGACAAGCGCGTCCGCCAGGCCGTGGCCTATGCCATCGACCGCGACGCCCTGAACCTGATTACCACCGAGGGCACCGGCCTTGTCTGGGATTACTTCTACTCCCCCAAGCAGGCGGGGGCGCCCAATTATGACGACCTGCCCCACTACACCTACGACCCGGAGAAAGCAAAGCAGCTGCTGGCGGATGCGGGCTATCCCAACGGCCTCCAGCTGGACCCGGTGCCCATTATGCAGTCCGACGAGCGCTACGCCGTTGCCCTGCAGCAGCAGCTGGAGCAGGTGGGCATCACCTTCGAGCTGGAGACCCTGGAGCAGAACACTCTGTTTGACACCATCTTCGCCATGGATTATGAAATTCTTCCCTTCGGCCTTTCCACCGAAATCTATGACATGTCCTATGTGGCCAAGTATTTTTACAACAAGGACCTAAAGCCCATGCTCTTCCCCTGCGGCGATTTTGCCGACGACCAAATCGACGAGCTGATCCGCCAGGGCGAAACGACGGCCGACCTGGGCGAGCGCGCCAAGATTTACACCGAGCTTTATAAGCTTCTGTATGACGAGCAGCCCCTGAGCGCGGTGTATTCCAGACAGTGCGCCACGGTGAAAAACCAAAACCTGAACTACGCCCACCCCGACATTCTCAAGGTTAAAATCTGGGACCTGTCCTGGAACGCGTAACGGTATCCCCGCTCTTGTAAGCATAAAGCCCCCTGCGGGCTGACTAAAACCGACCAAGCAACCAATGGCTGTGCGGCCGCGGCGCCGCGCAGCCATTGGTGTAAGCATCCCGCAAAAGCCATACGGTATTGAGGTGACATGATGGTATCCTATATTGTCAAAAGAGTTCTGATTACAATTCCGATTTTGCTGGGCGTTGTATTCATTGTGTTTTCAATCATGCAGTTTACGCCGGGCAACCCCGCCTCGGTCATTTTGGGGGCCCAGGCCGAGCCGTGGCAGATTGAGCAGCTGAACGAACAGCTGGGGTACAACAAGCCCTTTTTCGTACGCTTTTTCAACTATGTCATCAACATTGTGACAAAGTTTGACTTTGGGGTCTCCTATAAATCGGGCAAGCCGGTGGTGGATGAAATTCTTCTGCGCTTTCCCATGACCTTTAAGCTGGCGTCCATCTCCATTGTCATCAGCGCGTTTTTCGGCATTTTACTGGGGATATTTTCGGCGGTCAAGCAGTACACGGCGCTGGACACCTCCCTGACGGTGCTGGCCCTTCTGTTTGCCGCGGTGCCCAGCTTTTGGCTGGCGCTGATGCTCATCCTCGTCTTTGCCGTCACCTGGAAAATTCTGCCCACCTCGGGCTACGGCACCGTCCAGCACATGATTCTGCCCATCATCACCCTTTCCGTGGGCGGGATTGCGGGGATCATGCGCATCACCCGCTCCGCCATGCTGGAGACCATCCGCCAGGATTACATCCGCACGGCGCGGGCCAAGGGCGCCACCGAAAAAATCGTCATTTGGCGCCACGCCCTTAAAAATGCCCTGCTGCCCGTGGTCACCGTGCTGGGCATGAGCTTTGCCGGCCAGCTGGGCGGCGCCGTCATCACCGAGACGATTTTTGCCCTGCCCGGCATTGGCCAGTACATGGTAACGGCCATCCGCGCCAAGGACGACCCGGTGGTGCTGACCGGGACGCTGTTTTTGGCCGCCCTGTTCTGCCTGATTGTGCTGCTGCTGGACATTATTTACGCCCTCATCGACCCGCGGATACGGGCGCGGTTTATCAAAACGAAAAAAGGTGGGAAGGCCCATGCCTGACACAGCTGTCGCGGACGGAAAAAAAGCATACGGCGCCGCCGGCGCCAAAAAGAAATACCGCAAGCAAAGCCAGTTTAAGGAAGTCTGGCGCCGCATGAAGAAGAATAAGGCCGCCATGATCGGCCTTGTCATCTTTACCGTGCTGGTCATTGTGGCGGTGTTTGCCGACGTGATTGTGCCCTACGACTACGGCATTAAAAACGTGGCGGCAGAACGTCTGCAGCCGCCCAGCGCAAAGCACCTGTTTGGCACCGACGAATATGGCCGCGACTGCTTTGCCCGGGTGGTCCACGGCTCCCGGGTGTCCCTGACCATCGGCCTGTTTACCAGCCTTATCTCCCTTGCCATCGGCGGGACGCTGGGGGCCGTGGCGGCCTACTACGGCGGCCTTGCGGACAGCATCATCATGCGCATCATGGACGTCCTCACCTGCATCCCGGGCATTCTGCTGTCTTTGGCGGTTATTGCGGCCTTTGGCGCCAACCTGCAAAACCTGCTTATCGCCATTACCATCTCCTCGGTGCCGGGCACGGTGCGCCTGGTGCGCGCCACGGTGCTGGGCGTCGTGGGGCAGGAGTACATTGAGGCGGCAAAGTCCTACGGGGCAAAGGACGCGCGGCTGATTTACAAGTACATCATCCCCAACGCCCTGGGCCCCATCATCGTCAACACCACCATGAGCGTCGCCAACATGATCATTTCGGCGGCGGCGCTGAGCTTTATCGGACTTGGCATTCAGCCGCCCCGGCCGGAATGGGGGGCCATGCTGTCCAACGCGCGGACCTATCTGACCTCCTCGTCGTATCTGCTGATTTTTCCGGGGGTCGCAATTCTGCTGGCCGCCCTGTCCCTCAACCTCATCGGCGACGGCCTGCGGGATGCGTTGGACCCCAAACTGAAGGATTAGGCGGGAGGGAGCGGCCATGAACGAAGCACTGCTGGAAGTAAAAGACCTGGAGATCCTCTACAAAACGGACATCGAGACCGTCTACGCGGTCAACGGTGTTTCCTTTTCGCTGCAAAAGGGAAGGACCCTGGGCATCGTGGGCGAGACCGGCGCGGGAAAAACCACCAGCGCCCTGGCCATTTTGGGCCTGCTGCCCGAAAAGACAGCCCATATTATGGGGGGACAAATCCTCTTTGACGGCGCCGATATTCTGGCGCGGAGCAAAAAGGAGCTGCGGGAGATCCGGGGCGAAAAAATCTCCATGATTTTTCAGGACCCCATGACG
>CALGIL010000170.1 GCA_937914895.1 uncultured Angelakisella sp. | reverse complement strand
AAGGCGGGCCCCACCAACGCCACCCTGGACGGCTATCTGACAGGGGACAATACCCGCAGCGAAACCAATACCCTGGGCCTGCGCTCCGTAAACTGGGAGCCGGGCAAAAGCGTGGAGCAAAAGGTCACGGTAAACAGTAAGGTCCTGGATAAGACCCTGGACCTCAGCAAGGCAGAGGAGGGCATCCTGACCTGGACCGTGGACTATACCCCCCTGGACCGGGCCATTGGCACCGGTGTGGAGGATACCATCCCCCAGGGCATCGACCTGCGCACCGATTCCAGCGGCCAGCTGATTTGGGAGGACAACATAAGCGTCCAAAAGCTGACCCTGAAAAGTGACGGCAGCGGCCAGTACGAGGCGGGGGAGCCTCTTTCCCCGGAGGAGCTGCAGGCCGGCGTCCGCTATGACAACGCGGCCCGCAAGCTGACCTTTACCTTCCCGGATAAGGCCCAGGCCTACCGGCTGACCTATGTCACCGACATCACCGGCACGCCGGGCCTTGTGACCAACGCCGTCAAGCTGGTGGACGCCGAGGGCACCGGGACAGGCACGGAGGAATCCTTTACGGTCTCTGAACAGCACGGCGCGGCCACCATGGGACGCAGCGGCTTTTTGGTGGTCAAAAAGGTGAAGTTGGACAAAAAGCCCCTGGAAGAAGCGGAATTTACCCTGTACAACACAAACGCCGACGGGTCCAAGGGATCGCCCCGGGCGGTGCGGACCACCGGCCCCGACGGGACCGTCAAATTTTACGGCCTTGCCCCCGGCAAATACATTATTGTGGAAACAAAGGCCCCCGCAGACTATGAAAATCCTTCCGCGGTGTACCATGTGACCGTGGCGGAAAATCTGACCACCACGGTGGACGGATCGCCCACCGTCACCGCCGGCAGCCCCTTTACCGTGGCCAACTATCTGCCCACGGACCCGGTGGGCAGCCTGACTATTACCAAAACGGTGGCGGGCAACGCCGGCGAGGTTGACAAGCAGTTTGACTTTACAGTGACCCTGCTGAACCTCGATGGCGAAGAGGATGCCGATGTGTATTCCTACACCGGGTCGGGGGTGCCGGGGGGCAGCATTCAAAGCGGCGGCGTGATTTCTCTGGCCCACGGGCAGAGCATCACCATCACCGGACTGCCCGAGGGCACCCGGTACCGGGTGAGGGAGGCCGACTATTCCGGCGACGGATACAGGGTCGCCGAAACAGGAGCCACGGGAGAAATTGAGACGGGCGTCACCTCCGCCGCGGCGTTTACCAACACCAAAAACCGGACGCCGGGCCCCGAGCGCGAGCCCCGGGACCCCGTGGGCAGCCTGACCATCCGCAAAACCGTCATGGGCGGCGCGGGCGACCGGCAGCGGCAGTTTACCTTTGTGGTCACCCTTGGCGCCGGGGGGCGTTACAGCTACTCCGGCAGCAAAAGCGGCACCGTTGCCAGCGGCGAAAAGATTACGCTGGGCCACGGCGAGTACATCGAGATCCGGGGCCTCCCTGTGGGAACCACCTACGAGGTGACCGAGGAGGAGGCCAACCGGGACGGCTACCGCACCGCCGCCGCCGGCGCCCAGGGGACCATCAGCCGGGGCGGCCAGACGGCAGAGTTTACCAATACAAGGGAAGGCGTCAACCCCAACACCGGGGATGACTGGTCCGGCAGCGACGCGGTATGGGGCGTCGTGGGCTTCTCGGCAACGCTGGTCGGGCTTTTGGGCCTGGACGTGTATCTGGGCCGGAAAAAGAAAAAGCACGAGCAAAACTAAGCTGTAAAGCAAAAGGATTGGGGTGGGGGATACCCTGCCCCAATCCCCCTTTCGGGAAAGGATGAACCTATGGCAAGCCCCAAAAGCAAGCTGCGGATGCTTCTGCGCGTCCTCATCGTACTGTGTGCCGCGGGCCTTCTGTACTCGGCGGCGGTCCTTGCCGCCGGCGGACGGGAATATGCCCGGGGGGACGCCGCCTATGACCGCGTCCGCCGGCAGACCCAGGGGAGGGAAGAGGACCCGGCCCCCGGGCCGCAGACCCCCGGCGCGGGGGCGGACTTTGCCGCCCTTGGGGAAATCAACCCCGACGTTGTGGCGTGGCTGGCGGGGGACGACGGCGTCATCGATTACCCCGTGGTGCGGGGGGACGACAACGATTACTATCTGACCCACCTGTTTGACGGCGGGCCCAATAAGCTGGGGTGCCTTTTTGTGGATTACCGCGCCGCCGGCGATTTTTCCGGCAGAAACACCACCATTTATGGGCACAATATGCAGGACGGCTCAATGTTTGCCCCCCTGACC
>CALGIL010000169.1 GCA_937914895.1 uncultured Angelakisella sp. | reverse complement strand
CAGATGTTTGAGCTGGCCAAGACCTGGAAGGATTTTGAGCGCTTTAACTTCATCGGGGATGGGGAGGAGCTTTATTCCGCCCTGTTTGCCCTGGAAAAGTTTTACGAGTGCATCGGCACGGTGGCAAGTTATGACGACTCCGAAAACTGGTGCCACATCGACTTTTTGGCCAAAGACCCCCAGACGGTGGGCACCGTGGTGTTTGCCGACAAAAACGCCAAAACTTTCAGCCGCACCCGGGAAACGATTGAGGCGGCCTGCGGCATTGGACGTCCCGTGCTGGTTATTACCAACGCGTCGGAGGAGCTCTTTCCCGCCGGCGCCAAGGTCTGCCGCCTGCCCGAGGCCCCCGCGGGCTTTGAGTGGCTGATGCCCCTGATGGACTACGCCCCGGCGGCCATTTTGGCGGGGTACTGCTGCACCCTGGCCGGGCGCAGGTTCTTTAACGAATACGACCCCATAGCCGGGGAGTATAACGGCGGCGGGCGCTACTTTAACAAAGAGATTATGACCATGCAAAACAGTAAGGTGGAAATTCACCTGTAAGGAGGCAGGATATGCTGCACAAAATTACACTGAATACCGAGTTTCGGGGCTATCCCTCCCTGACCACCCAGGTGGAGGAGCTGGTGCGCCAAAGCGGCGTGCAGACCGGGACCTGCACCGTGTTTTTGCCCCACACCACCGCCGGGCTCTGCATCACCTCCTTTTGGGACAAGCGGGGCCTGGACGACCTGGTGGACGAGATGGGCCGCAGCTTTCCCGCCAGGGTAAGCTACAAGCACCAGGACTCCCCCTACGACGCGGCGGGCCATGTCAAGTCCGCCTTCATCGGCGCCTCGGCCCTGCTGCTCATCCAGGGCGGCAAGCTGATTCTGGGCTCCTCCCAGGGCCTTGTCTTTTTGGAGTTTGACGGCCCCCGCCCCCGGGAGTGCTATATCCAAATCCTGGAAAGGCCGGTCTTTTTAGAAAAGCACGGCGTCGACACCCGGTTTATGGGGATGCACGACATCACCGCCGCCGTGGCGGACACCGTGGCCAAAAGCGGGGTAAAAAGCGGGCTCTGCCACGTCTCCATGCTCCATTCCACCGCCGGGCTGCTGGTCTGCCCCAAGGACCCCGACGCCCTGGGGGACATCATGGGGGATGTGGAGCGGATGGTGCCCACCCGGGTGGACTTTAAGCACCGGGAGACCGCCTCCGACGCGGGCGGCCATGTAAAAACCGCCTTTGCCGGCAGCCAGCTGAGCTTTGCCGTAGTGGACGGGCGGCTTCTGCTGG
>CALGIL010000168.1 GCA_937914895.1 uncultured Angelakisella sp. | reverse complement strand
TTGGGCCAACATAGCGGCAGCGTAAAGCCCGCCCGCTAGGGCATCACCCCCCCGAAGGGAATATACTATCCTATGTAGTCGGCCCCACCCCCGTGCCGATCTGACAGATAAATCCCGCCTGGGACAGCAAAAAATCCCGGTTGTTGCACCGAGGGTAGGCCAGGACCAGCATGGCAAGGGCCCCCAGGCACCCGCCAATCTCCTGGGGAAGGACGCCCAGCGCCAGCAGGTCCCGGCCGTCTACGGCCAGCTGAGCCACCCGGATTGGCTCCCCCGCCGCCAAAATCCGCACAAGCGCCCGCCGGGCGCCGGAAAGGTCCTCCCCCTGGGCGGCCTGCCACAGGTGCAGGGCGCTGAGCACCGTTTCGGGCCGGTACCGGGCCAGCCGCGCCTTGAGCCACAATGGGTCGCCGGAGGGGCGGCGCAGCCCCAGGGTCAGCAGGTCCCCCGCCTCCCGGGCCAGAGCACCCGGCAGCCGGAGGCTTTGTTTCAACACGGACAGGGGCAGCCCCGTCCCCAGGCAGAAAGCGGCCAGGCGCACCCCCGGCGACAGGGGCACCTTTGCCGCCAGGGTGTAGTCCCGCCGGCGGTGGGGCAGCATCCGCCCGTCAAAGAGGAGGTCCAGGGCGCCGCACTCCCCCAGCAGCTCCAGCCGCTGGGGATAGGGGGTGGTCAGCAGTTTTAGAAGCTCCCCGGTCACCCGTTCCCGGCTGACCCTGGCAAGGCCCGGGGCACAGGCCCCCAGGGCGGCCCGGGTCTCCGCCTCCACCGAAAAGCCCAGCTGGGCCGCAAAGCGCGCTGCCCGCAGAATGCGCAAAGCGTCCTCCTGAAAACGCAGGCGGGGCGAGCCCACCGCCCGGATCACCCCGGCCTCCAGGTCGGCAAGGCCCTGGCCGGTGGGGTCGTACAGGCCGCGGCGGGGATGCCAAAAGAGGGCCCCGATGGTAAAATCCCGCCGGGCGGCGTCCTCCCGGGCGGTGGCCCCATAGGCGACGGCGTCGGGGTGGCGGCCGTCGCTGTACCCCCGGTCGGAGCGAAAGGCGGTCACCTCCACCCTGCCCCCTTCCAGCACCACCGTCACCCCGCCAAAGGCAAGGCCGGTGGGCGCCACAACGGGAAAAAGCCCCTGGACCCTTTCGGGCGGGGCGTTTGTGGCCACATCATAGTCCTTGGCGGGGCGTCCCAGAAGGTGGTCCCGGACACAGCCGCCCACCAGCCAGGCCTCCCAGCCGGCGCGCTCCAGGGTGTCCAGCACCTGCCGTACATACCCCGGAATAGGAAAATTCTGTCCGCTTTGCACTGTCATGGGGGTCCTTTCTCCG
>CALGIL010000167.1 GCA_937914895.1 uncultured Angelakisella sp. | reverse complement strand
ATGAGGTGCGACTGTCGCGCAGCGACCGCCACTTCCGCAGAAGTGGCTCGCACCTAAATGCCCCCGGCAGGAATCCCCGCCGAGGGCATAGAAGGGGGTGCGGGGCTGTGCCCCGCAAGGATAAAGCCCCCCGTCAGCTTTGCTCGTTCATCAGCCTGCGCTCGTAATACTGGTCCTTGCTCAGCAGCACCTTCCGGGGCTTACTGCCCTCAAAGGGGCCCACAATGCCCCGCTGCTCCATCTCATCCAGCAGCCGGGCAGCCCGGGCGTAGCCCACCTTCATCCGCCGCTGGAGGAGGGACGTGGACGCGCTGCCCAGCTCCACCACCACCTGGATGGCGTCCTCCAGCAGGCTGTCCGTGTCCTCGTCGCCGCCCTCGGCCATTGCGGCGGCGCGGTTCCCCTTGGCGCCCACGGCGGAGGCCTGCTTGTCAATTTCCTCGATGATGGCCTCGTCGTAGTCGGGGCGTGCGCCCCCCTCCTTGATGAAGTCCACCACCCGCTCCACTTCCGCGTCGGTGACAAAGCACCCCTGGATGCGGGTGGGCTTGGCGGCCCCCACGGGGTAGAACAGCATATCACCCCGGCCCAGCAGCTTTTCGGCGCCGCCCATGTCCAAAATGGTGCGGCTGTCCACCTGGGAGGAGACAGCAAAGGAAATGCGGCTGGGGATGTTGGCCTTAATGACCCCGGTGATGACGTCCACGCTGGGCCGCTGGGTGGCAATAATGAGGTGCATCCCGGCGGCGCGGGCCATTTGGGCCAGACGGCAGATGTGGTCCTCCACATCCTTGGGGGCGGCCATCATCAGGTCGGCCAGCTCGTCGATGATGATGACGATCTGGGGCATGGGCTCCAGGTCCTCCCGGGCGGCGGCCAGCTTGTTGTAGGCGGGCAGGTCGCGGACCCCCGCATCAGCAAAGGTTTTATAGCGCTTTAGCATCTCGCCCACCGCCCAGCCCAGGGTGCCCGCGGCCTTCTTTGGCTCGGTGACCACCGGCACCAGCAGGTGGGGGATGCCGTTGTAGCCCCCCAGCTCCACCACCTTGGGGTCGATCATAATAAGCTTGACCTCCTCGGGGGAGGACTTAAACAGAAGGGAGATAATCAGGGAGTTGATGCACACCGACTTGCCGCTGCCGGTGGCGCCGGCAATAAGGATGTGGGGCATTTTGGCAATGTCCGCCACGGCGATGGAGCCGGAAATGTCCTTGCCCAGGGCCACCGTCAGGCGGCTGGCGGCGTTTTCAAAAAGGGGGGAATCCAGCACCTCCCGGATGGAGACGGTGGAGATGATCTTGTTGGGCACCTCGATGCCAATGGCGGCCTTGTTGGGGATGGGCGCCTCGATGCGCACCCCGGCGGCGGCCAGGTTGAGGGCGATGTCGTCGGCCAGGTTGGTAATGCGGCTGATTTTAACCCCCGCCGAGGGCTGCAGCTCGTACCGGGTGACGGCGGGCCCCCGGGAGATGTCCACAATGCGGGTCTGCACCCCAAAGCTCTTTAAGGTGTCCACCAGGCGGTCGGCGTTGGCCTTCAGCTCCTTGGTGGTGTCCCCCTTGGGCAGGGTTCTGCCGCGGTCCAGCAGGTCCACCGGGGGGAATATGTACTCCGCCGCTTCCGCCTCCGGCTCGGGGTCGGCCACCGCCGTGGCCGCGGCTTTTGCCGGCGCGGGGGCCTGTCCGCCAAATTCCAGGGTGCCGGACCGGGTCTCCAGGGCGGGCCCGTTCAGGGTGGTCTCGCCGGAGACGGCGCGGGTGATGATGTCATCAATGTCCGGGTGGGGCGCCGCCGCCTTGGGGGCTGCGGAGGCCGCCGCGGGGGCGGGGGCCGGGTCTTCCCCGATGTCGATGTCAAAGGGGGGCCTGTCCGGCGCCGTCATGTCGGCGGTGGCGTCCAGCAGCTTTTTGCGGGACTTCATCAGGGGCTGGCGGCCCTCCATGCTCCCCTTGGGGGAGCGCACCGGGTGGGCGGGCATATGGTCCTCGTCGTCGATGGGGATGTCGATGCTGGATCCATTCTGGGCGACGGCGCGGCTTTCCACCGCGCTGGTATAGACCTCCTCAATTTTCTTTACCGGCTTTGCGGCGGTGCGGAACAGACCCATAAGCGTGCCGCCGCTGAGGATCATGAGGAAGACAAAAATCAGCAGCACCACGGTGATGGCCGCCCCGGTAAAGTCCATCAGCTTCAGCAGGGGCACCCCCACCAGCACCGACAGGGCCCCCCCGCCGATAAGATGGGTGCCGTCCGCGTACAGCTCCCTGATGACCTGGAAGAGCCCCCCTTCGGGGATGACCTTGAGGAAAATCTGGGACGCGCCGGAAAACAGCAGGATCAGCACGCAGGAGGAGATGACCTTGGCGGCAATGGGGTAGTCGGTCTGGTCCAAGGCCACCATGACGGCGGTATAGATGACAATGGGCCCCACTAAAAAGGCGCACCAGCTAAGGCACCCACGCAAAGCGGTGTGGAACCACTTCCAAAGGGCGCCCCCTTCCACCAGGGCCACGCAGAACAGCAGGACCCCCAGGGCAAACAGCACAATGGCCCACAGCTGGTTGCGGGCCTGCCGCTCCTTTTTGGTGACCGCCCCTTTTCCGGACTTTTTGGCGCCGGAGGCCGATGCGGTTTTTTTGGTTGTCCGTTTCTTTGTTGTCGCCATAGATGTTCCTTCCTTGTTGTGGGGGTCAGCCGCCCGCCATCAGGGCGGTAAAAAAGTGCTGGACGGCGTGGTCGGTAAAAATTTCGGAGGTGCCGATGCCGATGACCACAATCCCCAGCACCAGGGCGTAGATGGCAAAAATCTTAAACTTGTCGGATTTAATGATGAGCTGGACCAGCTTGATGGCAAAAAAACCGGTGACGGCGGAGACGAGGACGCCCACAAGGGTGGGGCCCCATTCCAGCTGAAATCCCGCCCCGGAGTCCAGGACGTCCTTCAGGTCCAAAAGGGCGGCGGCCAGAATGGTGGGCAGCCCCAGGATGAAGGAGTAGGCCACGGCATAGCCGCGGTCCAGCCCCACCAGGAGGCCGGTGGAAATGGTGGTGCCCGACCGGGAGATGCCCGGCAGCACCGCCACCAGCTGCCCCAGGCCCACCGCCGCGGCGTCCCGGGGCGTCATGGTGGCGGCGTTTTTCTTGCCCTTGGCGCACCGGTCCCCCAGGGTCAGGATAAGGGCCGTCAGCAGAAAGAACACCCCTTCGGCGATGATGCTGTTGTCGGAGGAAAGGGAGGCGATGGGCTCCTTAAAAAAGGGGACGATCAAAAGGGGCACGCAGGACAGCACCAGCATGTACAGCATCCTGCGCTGGGGGGATGCCTTGACCTTGCCCAGCTTACCCGTAAACAGCTCCCCCAAAAAGGAGAGGGCGGTCAAAACCAGCTTCCAGATGGTGGGCCAAAAGGCCACCACCACCGCCGCCAGGGTGCCCAGGTGCAGCAGGATGGAAAAGGACACCGACGCCTCGCCGTTGACGCCGGTAAAGTACTGGAACAGCGACAGGTGCCCGGAGCTGGAAATGGGCAGGAATTCGGTCAGCCCCTGAATCAGTCCCTGAAGTATGGCGCTTAAATAGCTCACAAATAAGCCTCCCAACAAAGATGTCAAGCAGCGGGGGACAGTCTGCCCCCCGGCAAACGGGAAAAGCAGGCGGCGTCAGCCCGTGGCCTGGGGCGGCGCCGGCGGGGTATACAGCTGCCCCGGGGCAAATTTGGGGTCCAGGTAGGCGGCGGGGTCGGTGGAGATGATCCGGGAGATGACCAGCCGCCCCTGGGCATCCCGCACCCCGGACACAAAGCCGTACCGGCAGGGCAGGCACTCCGTCTCCTGGACGGGGGGCTGCTCCTCAAGGGCCTCCATGGGCATAATGGTGTGGTGGGGCATGACGCTTCCTCCTTTTGGGTCAGCGGCCGGACTTTTTGCGGCCGGGCTTTTTGCCGGCGGGGGGTTCCTCGTCGGGCGTGTCGTCGTCGGACGTTTCTTCGGGGGGCTTTTTCCCTCCGGGCTTTCTGCCCCTCCGCTTTTTGGCGGGGGGCTCTTCCCCGGCGGGGGGTTCCTCCCCGGGCGCGTCGCCGCCGGATTTCTCTTCGGGGGGCTTTTTCCCTCCGGGCTTTCTGCCCCTCCGCTTTTTGGCCGGTGGCTCCTCATCGGCGGAGGGTTCCTCCCCCGGCTCCTGGGCGGCCCCGGCGGCCTCTTCCTCCTCGATGAAGTCGTACAGTTTTTCAATGGCCTCGTGCAAACCGCCCAGGGAGTCGATGAGCCCCTCCTCCACCGCGTCCTTGCCGTCCAGCACGGTGCCGATGTCCATGACCAGCTCGCCGTTGTTCATCATCAGGTGCTTAAACCGCTCCGGGGTGATGTTGGAGTTGGCGCAGACAAAGTTGGTAATGCGCTCCTGCATTTTATCAAAGTAGGACAGGGTCTGGGGCACCCCCAGCATAATGCCGTTCATCCGCACAGGGTGGACGGTCATGGTGGCGGTGGGGGCGATAAAGGAAAACCGGGGGCTGACGGCCAGGGGCACGCCGATGGAGTGCCCGCCCCCCAGCACTAGGGAGACGGTGGGTTTGCGCATGCCCGCCACCAGCTCCGCGATGGCAAGGCCCGCCTCCACGTCGCCCCCCACAGTGTTCAGGATGATCAGCAGTCCCTTGATGCTGTCGTCCTGCTCAATGGCCACCAGCTGGGGGATGACGTGCTCGTACTTGGTGGTTTTGTTTTGGGGGGGCAGGGTATAGTGCCCCTCCACCTGACCGATGATGGTCAGGACATGGATTTTATGGCGGCCTCCCTCGGGGGTCACCGACCCGGACTGAAAAATCTGATTGGCCTGCTGCTGTTCCTCCTGGACGGTCTCCTCGGTCTCGGACTCGTCGCCATCCTCGTCATTTGCATTGACAGGGCCGCCGGGCTTTCGTTCCTCTGGGCACATATGGACATCCCCCTTACTGGTTGCTTTGCTCTAGTGTGAGCCGGAGGACGGCCGAATATGCAGGGCGCGGCGGACATAGGGGCGGCGGGTCAGACCTTGGGATGGGAGCCGACGCCCCGCAGGCCCACCTCCTGCCCCCGGGCAATGCGCCGAAAATTTTCAAGATGCTTCCAAAATACCACCAGGGCCACCGCCCCCAAAAGCCATAGGGGAAGGGGCGCTGTCCTGCCCGGCAGCAGGTGCAGGGGGAAGAGGATGACCGTGGCCATAGTGGCGGGGGCGATGTAGTCGGACACCACGGTGATGACCACCGCCACCGCCGCCAGCACAAGGCCGGTCTTCCAGTTAAAGGCCAGGGCCATCCCCATATAGGAGGCAAAGCCCTTGCCGCCCCGAAAGCGCAGGTAGAAGGGGAAGATATGGCCCAAAACACAGGCGGCGCCCGCAATCAGCCCCGCGCCCCCAAGGTCCGGGAACAGTGCCCGGGCGGCCAGCACCGCGCCGGCGCCCTTGGACACGTCCGCCAGGGCCACCAGGATGCCAAAACGCCATCCCATCAGGACGGCGGTGTTGGAAGCCCCGGCATTGCCGCTGCCCTTTGTGCGGATGTCAAAGCCCCGGCGGCGGCTGAGGAAGTAGGCGGGACTGACGCACCCCAGCAGGTATCCCAGCAGCAGGCAGAGCAGGACCTTCATAATCCGCGCCCCCTATGACCAGAATACATTCAGTATAGCATTGGGGCGGCGAAAAAGCAACCGAAGGGCGCCGTCCCTACCCCAAAGCCCGCAGGTGCCCCCGGCGGTCCAGGTAAAGGAGCAGGGTGGCCGCCATGGGGGCTAAAATCAGCCCCGCAACGCCCCCCAGACGCATCCCAAGATACATGCTGAGGATGGTGGCCAGGGGGTGCAGGCCAATGCGGTCCCCCACAATTTTAGGCTCCAAAAAGGTGCGCACCACCGTTACCACCCCCCACAGCAGCAAAATGCCCGCCCCCAGGTGAAAGCGGCCGGCCAGCAGCTGGCACAGGCCCCAGGGCACCAGAACGGCGCCGCTGCCCAGAATGGGCAGAATATCCAGCACCGCCACCGCCAGCCCCGCCACCAGGTAGTATTCCACCCCCAGCAGCCACAGCCCCAGGGAGACTTCGCCAAAGGTGATGACCATGATGAGGAAGTAGGCCTTGACGACGTTTTTACCGGTGGTGGTCACAAAGCCCACCCCGTCCCGGACCGACGCATACCACCGGGCGGAAAGCCGCCGCCGCAGAAAGTCCGTCACCTGGCGGTAGTCCATCAGCATAAAAAAGGCGGTCAGTACCGCAAAGGACAGGGACACCAAAAGGGGGGGCACCTTGGCGGCAAGGCTCCCCAGGGCGGCCAGCATGGAGGCGGAGGCCGAGGACAAAAGCGTCTTGGTATACTGGCCGATGGCGTCGGCCACCCCGCCGATGTGCTGGGAGGTGTCCGGTGCCAGGGAGCCGAGGAAGTCCAGCACCCGCCCGCTGACCTCCCGCAGAAGGGGCTCGATGGTGGTCAGATAGGTCTGGGGCAGCCGCGCCACCAAACCGGAGGCCTGGTAGAGGAGGAGGCTGCCCAGATACCACAGCACCAGCGCGGCCGCCGCTAAAAACAGCGCCATGACCAGGACCGCGGACAGGCGGTAGGGCAGGCGGGCCGCCCGGTGCAGCCGCAGGGCCCAGGGGCGCAGCACCACCGCCAGGGCGACGCCCGCCAGCAGCGGCAGGCAGACCGGCAGCACAAATTTGCCGCCCAGCAGCAAAAGGGCCGCCACCGCGCCCCAGTACAGAAATCCGGACACGAATTTTTCCCGATTCATCCCCGCCCCACCCCTCTCCTTCTATTGTATGCGCGGGGCCTTGTCCTTTTCGTCCCTTTTTATGGTCCGGACGCCCGTCAAAAGCCACAAAAATTCCTCATGCAAGGGAAAAATGTTCTCCCGCGGCGCGCATCGACATGGCCGGAAACGCATAAGGCAGAAATATGCTGGAAAAGGGAGCATGGGTGCGATAACCCGCCAAAATGCCCATTGAGCAGAATGGACGAACCATGGTAAGATTGTATCCGAAACGGTGACACCTGTATGCTTCAGATGGAATAGAGATGGGAGTGAGGGGATATGGCACAGTCTAAGTTGCTGCTTGTGGACAGCGCCGTGCTGCCGGATGTCTACCTGAAGGTGGTGGAGGCCAAGCGGCTGCTGGCGGTGGGCCAGGTAAAAAACCTGTCCGAAGCCGCCAAAAAGGCGGGCATTTCCCGCAGCGCCCTGTATAAGTATAAGGATTACGTCTTTATGCACAACGCCGACATCGACCAGAATGTGGTGACCTTCGGCGCGACCCTGGAGGACCGCCCCGGGGTGCTGTCCGCCCTCATCAACCGGTTTTCGGTGGCGGGGGCCAACATCCTTACCGTCAACCAAAACATCCCCGCCGACGGGGTGGCGCCGGTGTCGGTGTCCGCCCGGCTGGAGGGGGGCATAGGCACCGAGGACCTGGCCCGCCAGCTGCGGCTGGTGGAGGGCGTGGTGGAGATCCGGATTTTGTCCACACGATAATACGGCCCCGGCCCGGAGGCGGGCGCGCCCGGACAAGATATTCCGGGCGGGGCGCAGGAGGTACAGCTTTGATACAGATTGCACTGCTTGGACACGGGGTGGTGGGCTCCGGCGTGGCGGAGGTGCTGGAAAAAAACCGCGCCAGCATCGAAAAAAAGGCCGGCGCGCCCATTGCCGTCAAATACATCCTGGACCTGCGGGATTTTCCCGAGGTCCCGTACAGGGACGTCTTTGTCAAGGATTTTTCGGTGATCCGGGACGACCCGGAGGTATCGGTGGTGGTGGAGGCCATGGGCGGCGGCGAGCCCGCCTACACCTATGTCCGGTCCGCCCTGGAGGCGGGCAAAAGCGTGGTCACCTCCAACAAGGAGCTGGTGGCCGAAAAGGGGGCCCAGCTGCTGGCCCTGGCTAAGGAGAAGGACGTCAACTTCTTTTTTGAGGCCAGCGGCGGGGGCGGGATTCCCATTATTAAACCC
>CALGIL010000166.1 GCA_937914895.1 uncultured Angelakisella sp. | reverse complement strand
GTTACAAAGCGTGGCAATGGGAAAAAGCACCCATGGAGCCTCCCTTTTAATCTTTAGATTACTTTCCATTGCTGGAAAGTAATCAACAAAAGGTAACCCCTGGTACAGCCAGCACGGACAACAAAACAGATGCCTTTAAGGTAAAACAAAACCCCGCACAGACCATGCTGCCTGTGCGTTTTTTTGTGCATTTCAGCCCGCCGCGGGGGATGTCACAAAAGGGAAGGAAAGTTTTGGGCTTGTGACTTCACTGTGACCCGCCGCCCATATAATGAAGCCATCGACAGGGGTACAAAGGGGTGATACGGGTGCCGATGAGAGGCGCGCCGATGCGGCCGAGTATGGCAGGGACCACACGGGTCTGCGTCGATAGGTGCCAGGACGGGGACCTCCTTGGGACGGTCTGCAGCCCTTATATCCGGGAGCCCATCCCCTTTGCCGGGGTTGCCGCCCTGGTCAGAAAGCTGGAACAGGTTGCGGACACAGTGGGCTTTCCGCAGGCCTACGAGGAATACCGGACCTTCAGCGCCGGGGCGGCCCTCCTCCGAGCGCCCGCCAACACAGAGAGGAGCTTGACTCGGCTTATGGACGAACAGGAATTCGAGATAAAGGCGGGAAAGCAGGCGACCTTTATTATTCAAATCCGGTTCCGCCAAAACGCCACCTGGCAGGGGACCATCACATGGTCCGAAAAAAAGCAGGTCCAATATTTCCGCAGCGCGTTGGAGATGATCCGGCTGATGGATGAGGCCATGGGGCAGCTACAGCCCCAGGAAGACGCGCAGTGGCAGTGATAGGGAATAACTCTGGCAGAAACAGGTAAAAATATCAATCAGTCTTGGTGGAACAACAGGTAGCAAGTGAGAGAGAGGAAACGAGTATGAAGAGAGTTTGGTCATTGGTTCTGGCGATTCTTATGGTGGTTTCCATGGTTCCTGCCTCGGTCATTACCGCCTTTGCCGATGATGTGGGCACCCCGCCCGCCGCAAGCGAAGAGGTCAGCGACCAGGAGGGTGGCAAGACTCAGAATCCCGATGGGAATGACGGCCAAGGCCCCGGCGAGGGCAC
>CALGIL010000165.1 GCA_937914895.1 uncultured Angelakisella sp. | reverse complement strand
AGTTCAGACGTGTGCTCTTCCGATCTGTACCGCTCGATGGCTTCATCCACCTTGGATTTGCGGCGGATGCCCGCGGTATCGATAAAAATATACTTGCCGTGGCCGTTTTCCACCGTGGAGTCAATGCTGTCCCGGGTGGTGCCCGCTATGTCCGAGACAATGGCCCGCTCCTCCCCGGCAATGGCGTTGATCAGGCTGGACTTGCCCACGTTGGGCTTGCCAATAACCGCCACCCGGATAAAGTCGTCGTCCGGCTCCTCCTCCCGGTCAAAGTCCAGGTGGGCAAAGCAGGCGTCCAGCAGGTCGCCGGTGCCGTGGCCGTGTACCGCCGAGACGGGGTGGGGGTCGCCCAGGCCCAGGTTGTAAAACTCGTACAGCTCCGGGGGGGGCGCCCCCAGGCTGTCCACCTTGTTGACACACAGCACCACCGGCTTGCCGCTTTTTAGCAGCATGGCGGCAATGTCCTGGTCGTTGGCCGTGACACCGCTGCGCAGGTCGCATACCAAAATGATGACGTCGGCGGTGTCAATGGCAATCTGGGCCTGCATGCGCATCTTGCCCAGCAGCATGTCGCTGGTCTTGGGCTCGATGCCGCCGGTGTCCACCATCATAAAATCCTTGCCCCGCCACTGGCAGGGGGCGTAAATGCGGTCCCGGGTTACCCCCGGGGTGTCCTCCACAATGGCCAGCCGCTGGCCAATCAGCTTATTGAACAGGGTGGACTTGCCCACGTTGGGCCGTCCCACCACCGCCACAAGAGGCTTTGACATAGGGGAACCTCCTTTATATGAGAGTATGGGGGCTTTCTTCCGGGCTTTTTCTGGGGGCTTTCCCCCAAAGCTTTTTCTGGGGGGCTTTTTAAAAAAAGTCCCCCAGCCCCCCAAAAACTTTTCGCCTGGTACTGAATTATGATTCCCACCGACTCCTGCGGAGTGCCTTGCCCCCGCTGACCATGGCATTCGGGACGAAGTCCCGGGTGGGAATCATCACGCAAGGTCCCGGTCGGAACCCAAGGCCGGGAATCACAACGCAAAATTCTTGAGGATTCCCAAGGAGGTTCTTTCAAGAAGCTCCTTGGGCGGGGTGTGGGGCGGCGCCCCGCGGCCTTGGCCCTTTTCTGCCCTCTTTCTTCTGCCATCTGCCCTCTAAGAGGGCACTTCAGCCCCGGGTCCAGGCGTCCAGCAGGTCGCCGCCGGAGCCGTCCACCACCCGCACGGGGACGCCCAGGGCGGCCTCTACGTCTGCGGGGGTCAGGTCGTCCAGAAAGCGTCCCTCGTGGCGCAGCATCACCGAGGAGAGGAGCAGGGCCTCCCCCAGGGGCTTGCCCCGGAGGTGGTCGATGATGTCCCGGCCGCAGAGCAGCCCGGTGACGTTGACGCTGTGGCCGAACAGCCGGTTGGGCACCCCGTAGACATGGGCGCGGACCCCTGGAAACTTTTCGGTCAGCGCTTCCGACAGCTCCCGGAGGAGGGGCTGGGCGGCGGTGCCGCAGGCGGCGCTGGTTTCCCGGGAAATGTCTGACGCCTCGGCCCAGTCCAGTTCCTCCAAAAACTCCTGGCGCAGCAGGGCGGACAGGCCCACGCCGTCCTCCAGCTGGTGGAAGTCCCCGTAATATTCCGGACCGGGAAAGGGCCGCCCGGCGATGAGGAACAGCTCGTCCGCGGCAAAGGCCAGCCGGCGCCCGCCATTTTCCACCAGCTCCCGGTTAAATTCCTCCGAGAGGTCCAGGATGTCCCGGGCCTCGTCCCCGGTCAGGGGGCGCAGGGGATGCAGGCCGTCCCGGTGGCAGGTCAGGCCCACCGGCACCAGGGCGATGCTTTGCAGGTTGGGGGCGTACCGCGCCAGGTCGTGCAGACTGCGGCGCAGCTCCGGGCCGTCGTTGACCCCGGGGCACAGCACCAGCTGGGTGTTGACCTGGATGCCCGCTTCGGTCAGCATGGGGATGTAGTCCAGCACCTCCCCGGACCGGGGGTTGCCCAGCATTTCCACCCGCAGCCGGGGGTTGGTGGTGTGCACCGAAATGTTGATGGGGGAAATGTGCATTTTAATGATCCGCCGGATGTCCTCCTCGGTCTGGTTGGTCAGGGTGACATAGCTGCCAAAGAGGAAGGACATGCGGCTGTCGTCGTCCTTAAAGTACAGGGTATCCCGCAGGCCCCGGGGCAGCTGGTCCACAAAGCAGAAAATGCACTTGTTGCGGCAGTGGTGCTGCCGGTCCATCAGATAGGTGTCAAAGGCAAGGCCCAAATCGTCGTACTCCGCCTTGCGGATGCGCACCTCCCTTGGGCCTTTCTCTGTCTCCAGCCGCAGGTCCAGCAAAGGGTCGGTCATATAAAACCGGTAATCCAGCACATCCCGGATGGGCTGCCCGTTGATGGAGACAAGCCCCATGCCGGCGGCGACGCCGGCCCGCTGGGCGGGGGAGCCGGGCTCTACGGACGCGATGATAACTGCCACGGCAGCACCCCCTTTGAAAGTAACCGTAAAACAGCGGCTTTATGCTACAGCGCCGCTTTTTGCCGATTTCCCTGGCTCTTTTTGACGTATTTCTTCTTATTCCAGCGCGTT
>CALGIL010000164.1 GCA_937914895.1 uncultured Angelakisella sp. | reverse complement strand
TTTATTAAAGGTGCCGGAAAGAACGGTGACCGAGGCGTCGCCGGTGTGATCCCCATTTTTCCAGCCGCCGTAGATCACATATCCACTGATGTCCTCATAAATCGGCGTGCCGAAGCCCGTATCTGTCGCCAGATACATGTTTGTGGTCCCGCCCACCTCTTTGATTACCACCGGCGTGCCGTTTGCGTAAATGCGGGTGCCGTCGTCCGTGGGACTCTCTGCATCCATGGGCACAGCCACACCCCGTGCAAGGGGCGCCGCCGCTTCCTCCAAGGCTTCCGCCACCACCGTCACGATAATGGTGGGCGGGGTTACACCCTCCGCCAAGGTCATATCATCGGGCAAATCCAGCGTGGGGGTAAACAGATAGGTGTTTTCCCCCTCCGGGTCAATCTCCGGGCTGTACGCCGGGTCGGACGTCCAGGTTTCCACCGTCACGGTGGCCAGGGTTTCTTTCCGTGCATCACTGTCTGCGGCAGTTTCATCACCATTTTCGGTAACAGTGGCCGCCAGGCTCTCCGGCAGGGCCAGTTCATTCTCCGGCGTGCCGGGCTCCGCCGTCTGGGCGGCAATGTTCTCCGCCAAAGCCGCAAAGGCGGTAATGGTGCCGCCCGCGCTGGGGGGCGGTGTGTCGGAGGCCTGCTCCCCGGTTTCGGCAAAGGCCGCCACCGGCAGCATGGTCAGCACCATACACAGCACCAGCACCAAGCTGCCGATTTGCTTCCATGTTCGTTTCATTCCATTCGTTCCCCCTTACAGTTGTCTTGATTTTGCCGTGGGTCTTCCCGCGACAGCAGCATATCCAGAATTTCCTTCAGGGTAAGGGACATTCCCCCCGGCCAGTAAATCTTTTCCCCGTCGGTGCGGGGCCTGCAAAAATCCCCGCTTTCGATCAGGGCGGCAAAGGCCGGCTCGTGGATTCTGTCCCCCAGCTCCAGCAAGATGGTATGCCCGCTTTCCAGCGTAATGCCAAAGGTGTCCCCGTCCAGCGCGCCCACGCTGATGATTCTTAAATTCTCGCGGTCCTCCCGTTCCGGCCGCGGCATGGAACCACCTCCCCAATTCGAAGTCCCTGCTTGGCTCACTCCTATTGTATTGCAAGGCAAAACCAAAAGCGGCGAAAGTTCCGTAATTGGAACCTTCGCCGCCATCTATTTTTGGCATTGGATTATTCCCGCCCAAAGCCGTACCCCTCGCCCCTTGACAGCTCGATACGCCACCCGCTGCCCTTGATTTTCTCCCGCAGGCGGTAGACGGTTTTTTTCAGGGACTGGCTGTCGCCCAGCATGGGCTGCTTCCATACCTTTTCGTACAGGACTTCGGCGCGGATAAAGCGTCCTTCGTTCTGGGCGAAGATCAGCAGCAGGGCAAATTCCTTTTGGGTCAGCAGCAGATCGGTTCCGTCCAGGGCGGCCGCACCGGCGGCCACGTCCAGGGACAGCCGGCCGCGGGTCAGCTTGTCGGGGATTTGCTCCGCCCGGCGCAAAAGAGCCTCCACCCGTGCCAGCAGCACCCCAAAATCGTAGGGCTTGGCCAGGTAGTCGTCGCCCCCCAACCTAAGGCCCCGCACTATGTCCTCCGGCGTGGTCAGACCCGTCAGCAGCAGGATGGGGACCTTTGAATACCGGCGAAACTCGCCCATAAAGTCCAGCCCGCTGCCGTCGGGCAGCATAATGTCCAGCACAATCAGGTCCGGCCTTTGTGCCTTCAAGGCTTTTCGGGCCTCTCCCAGGGTCAGCGCCGCGGCCACCTCATAGCCGCGCCGCAGCAGCATGCGCCGGTTGCCCTGCATAATTTTTTCGTTATCCTCTACCAGTAAAATCCGCTTTCCGTTCATGGGCCCTCCCCTCCAAACTGCCCCTCGTAAGCGGGGAACGCAAGGGTCACCCTTGTACCTTTGCCTTCCTCGCTCTCTATCCAAATCCGGCCCCCGTGGGATTCCATAACCGTCTTGCACAGGTACAGGCCAAAACCCGTGCCGCCGGTGGAAACGCCCCGCTCAAACACATGGGGCAGCAGCTGGGCGGCAATGCCCGTGCCGGTGTCCGCTACCGTCACCAAAATCTCGCGCCCCGCTTTTTCCGCCCCCAGGGTAATTTCGCCCTGCTGGGTGTGGGCGGCTGCATTTTGCAGCAGATTGGCCGCCACCTGTGCCAGCAGGTCGGCATTTCCAAATACCGTAAGGCCCTGTGCAATCTCTGTCTTTAAAAAATTGCCCCGCTTTTTCAGATGCAGGTAAAATATTTCCGCACTGCTGCGCAGCAACGTGGAAAGGTCCACCTCCCGTTTGTCCATGGTCTCGCTGACAGATGCCAGCGTC
>CALGIL010000163.1 GCA_937914895.1 uncultured Angelakisella sp. | reverse complement strand
CTCTGATTTTACTGCTTTCCATCCTATCCTCCCCACCATTTCCGCCTGCGCACACAAGGTTATCATCCACATTCCCGACGTAAAAAACCATAGAAGACACCAGCGGGTTTCCTTCTTTTTCATGTACGGAACTCTCTTATTCCTGCCAAAATTTACTGGTCTTGAATTATTCTTTTCCATTTTCGAATTTTAGTTCTAAACGACTGGAATGGCGCAACCGTATTCGTATGGAGCCATTTCCAAATTGCCCAATTGGCAGAGGTGGAGGAAGCCCACTTCCTGCCGCCGGGCTGAAAAAGCTCGGTATCCGTATAGCTTTCCGTTAGCGCTATCATTTTTTGTTCTGCTTTTTCAAACATACGGCACAGCTCATGCAGACTGTAAGCTTCATACTCTTTATAAAAGCTTTCATATAGTCCGCCAAGATGGTTCCACTTATATTCGGCGTGCGGAGTTGTGACGGTAATCCCTTGTTGTTCCTGCTCTTCCCAGTCAAGAATCAGATGAAGCCAACCCAACTGATAAGCAATCATCTGTGCGGGGGTTCTGTCTACTCCGTCAAGCAGTGTATCCTTATCCGCTTCTTGAATATCGGCGAATTCATGGATGAACAGCCTTGCACTGTTTGATATTGCATCAACCAATTCCTGCTTGCTTTTATACTCCGGCACCACCCCATCACCCTTCCAATCCCTGTTTGTCAGCGGGTCCAAGTACCACCGCGTCTATCCAATCACATTGGCTTGCATAAAAAAATTTTTGCAAGCGGACGAAGGCTTCCCGCCATCAGTCGGCATCGTCCGCCCGCTTCGCAAGGTCATCCAGGTATGCCTTTAAAACAACGGCGTGGTTGATTTGGGGGTCCCTTGCCCCATACAGCAGGGTGACGGTGCCGGTCCGGCTCTGGAGCAGAAGCTGCCGGGCGGCGGCCTGGGCCTCGGTATCGGCGTCCAGCTGGGCGCGGTAAAGGGCGGCAAATTCCTCAAAATTTTCCGCCTTATGCCCAAACCACGTCCTCAACCGGCCGCTGGGGGCCAGCGCCTTTACCCATCCGTCCAGGCAGGCCCTCTCCCTGGAGAGTCCCCTGGGCCAAAGCCGGTCCACCAGCACGCGCACCCCGTCGCTTTCCGTGGGCGGATCGTAGATCCGTTTTATCTGCAGTGCCATATTGTGCCTCCAACTTAAAAATCGGCCTGCGCCGCGGGCGGAAGCCCGCAGCCGGCTGCTGATTTTTCTTGTAAAAAGATGATGCAAATAAAATTTTGCAGTGAAGAAATGATCGGCCAGTTAAACGACAAATTGAGAATTTATCTCTCAACGACAACCGTTAGTATAACAAGATCGTTATCGCCAGTGTTTATGATGCTGTGTTCCGAACCCTTCTTGCAGATATGGCAGACACCGGCGGAGAGGGTTTCTTCTGCGCCATCACAGATTGCTTTTCCATCACCGGAGATGACATAGTTTATGTCGTCACTTGTTTCGTGGCAATGAAGTCCAATAGAACCGCCCTTGTGAATGCGGCAAGGGATGATTTTCCCCTGCTTATCCATAAACATCCTCGCGGATATTTCGCCTGTTCCGTTATTCATTCCCGGAAATCTTCGCTCCGGTATTTCATTAAAATTGATTAGCATTTTATGCTCCTCATTAAATTCCTGTTTACCCGCATAATGCAGCAACTTTTATATTTATGATACCATACTTTTCCACGCAAAAAAAGACATAGCTTCCGTCAAAGGAAGCCATGTCTTTTTTGGTTGCGGGAGGAGGATTTGAACCTCCGACCTTCGGGTTATGAGCCCGACGAGCTACCGGACTGCTCCATCCCGCGGTATTTGGGCGCCCCTTTCAAAGGAGCGCCCTTATAGTATAGCATAACGCAGACGGCAATGCAACCTCTTTTTTTTCAAAACGCGCATTTCCGCCCTGGGGCCGGACAGGGAGGTCCCTTGCCTATTCGGCTACCTCGTCGTCAGTACCGGCGGTTTCCTGAGGGGCGGGGCTGCCGGGGAAGCCGACGTCCTCGCCGCCGCATTCATCACAGCCGCAGTCGTCGTCCTCATACAGCTCCAGGATATCGTCGTCCAGGTCGTCGTCACAGAGGAAACAGCCTTTGGTGCGCATGTACGCGGCCACCGCAACCAGCAGCGCGGCCACCGACACCAGCAGGGAAAGGATTGAAAAACCTTTGCGCATGGGGGAACCTCCTTTGCTTTATCATTTGTCCTCTTATTATATTCCCTTTTTGCCATCAAAACAACCGCAGAAGGGCGAAATTTACAGTCTTTTCATCAAATGGCCACTTCTTTCTACCGAATCAGGAGGCTCCTTCCATCCATTTCCGCGGGCTGGGGCAGCCCCATGATGTCCAGCATGGTGGGGGAAAGGTCCGCCAGGCGGCCGCCCTGGGCCAGTGCTTTTGCGTCGGCGTTGACGGCAAGCAGGGGCACCGGGTTGGTGGTGTGGGCCGTAAAGGGAGAGCCGTCCGCCTCGTACATCTGGTCGGCGTTGCCGTGGTCGGCGGTAATCAGCAGGGCGCCGCCCTTGGCCACAATGGCGTCCGCCACCCGGCCCACGCAGCCGTCCACCGTCTCCACCGCCTTTACGGCCGCGTCGAACACCCCGGTGTGGCCCACCATGTCGCAGTTGGCGTAGTTGCAGATGATGACGTCGTACTTGTCGCTGGCAATCCGCGCCAGCAGCTCGTCGGTGACCTCATAGGCGCTCATTTCGGGCTTGAGGTCGTAGGTGGCCACCTTGGGGGAGGGGATGAGGGCCCGGTCCTCGTTTTTATAGGGGGCCTCTACGCCGCCGTTATAGAAGAAGGTGACATGGGCGTATTTTTCCGTCTCGGCAATGCGCAGCTGGCAAAGGCCCTTTTCCGAAATATACTCCCCCATGGTGTTGGACAGGGACTGGGGCGAAAAGGCCACGTGCACCCCCGGCATGGTGGCGTCGTACTGCGTCATGCAGACAAAGTAAAGCGGAAAGCAGCCCTTGGGACGGGCAAAACCCGTAAAGGCGCCGTC
>CALGIL010000162.1 GCA_937914895.1 uncultured Angelakisella sp. | reverse complement strand
CCCCCTGCGTGCCTCCATCCCCTTCGATGCCCGGCGCAGCGGCTTTGTCATGGGGGAGGGGGCCGGGGTGCTGGTGCTGGAGGACCTGGACCATGCTCTGTCCCGGGGGGCCCGCATCTATGGCGAGGTGTCGGGGTACGGCGCCACCTGCGACGCCTACCACATCACCGCGCCGGAGCCAAACGGCCGGGGCGGCGCCCAGGCCATGGCCCTGGCCCTGGCGGACGCGGGGCTCCAGCCCGGGGACATCCAGTATATCAACGCCCACGGCACCTCCACCCCCCTGGGCGACAGGGGGGAGACCCTGGCCGTCAAGGCCGTGTTTGGGGAGCACGCATATCAGATTCCGGTCAGCTCCACCAAGGCCATGACCGGCCACCTGCTGGGGGCCGCCGGCGGGGTGGAAGCCATCGTCTGCGCCATGGCGGTGGGGGAGGGCTATGTCCCGGCCACCATCCACTATGAGGAGCCCGACCCGGACTGCGACCTGGACGTGGTGCCAAACCGGGGGCGGACCCAGCCGGTGTGCCACGCCATGTCCAACTCCCTGGGCTTTGGGGGGCACAACGCGTCCGTCATCATCAGCAGGTTTGAGGACGCAAAGCAAGGAGGTGCGCAGCGTGACACTGAGTAATGATGAAATCCGGCGGATTCTGCCTCACCGGTATCCCTTTCTGCTGGTGGACACCATCACCGATTATGAGCCGGGGCAGTGGGCCAGGGGCGTCAAATGCGTCTCGGCCGGGGAGCCCTTTTTTGTGGGCCACTTCCCGGAAAAGAGCCTGATGCCCGGAGTGCTTATCATTGAGGCCCTGGCCCAGACCGGGGGGGTGGCGCTGCTGAGCCTGCCGGAAAACCGGGGGAAGATCGCCCTTTTCGCCGGCATTAAGGAAGCGCGCTTCCGCCGGCCCGTGGTCCCCGGGGACGTGCTGGAGCTGGAATGCACCCTGACCCGGCGCAGGGGGCCGGTGGGCGTCGGCCAGGCCGTCGCACGGGTGGGGGATGAGACCGCCTGTACAGCGACGCTGACTTTTGCTATAATGGATAACGAAGATTCCGGAGAGGCCGTTTGACGCCGGCCCCCCGGAGGAGGGAAGGGGATTGCGAGATGCTTGCGGTGGAAGACGCCCTGACACGGGTATACACCAATGTGAAGATGAGTTTTTACAAAAAAATTTTCAGCAGGTTTGAGACCCGGGATTCCACCCTCAGCGCGGTGGAGACCTTCAGTGTCGAGGTGATCCACGCCCTGGGCACCCCCACCATCAACGAGTTTGCCAGATTCGTCAACATCTCCCAGGCCAACGCCACCTACAAGGTCCAAAGCCTCATCGAAAAGGGGTATGTGGTCAAAAAGCGCTCCACCCGGGACCGGCGGGAATACCGCCTGTCGGTGACCGATAAGTTCCACCAGTACAACCGCGTCAGCCAGGGGTATATCCACGAGCTGGTCACGCGGATGCAGGAGCGCTTTTCCCCGGAGGAGCTGGAGCAGCTGACCCATATGCTGACGGTGATGGCGGAGGAACTGATGCCCGACGTCATCCCCTGGCCCAAGGCGGATTAAACCCAAAACAGACACAAAAAAGCAGCGCCCCCGGGGCGCTGCTTTTTTGTGTCCGGCATCAGCCTTCTTTTCCCGGATGTCCTTTGCGGCCTTTTGGCCGCGGATAGGGCCTGATTTCGTCGGTCAAGCCCAAAATATAATCGGCCGAGGTCCCGTAGTACCGCGCGATGGGGGACAGCAGATCAACGGGCAGCTTTCTGTTCCCGCTTTCGTATCCGGAATAGGTGGTCTGGGGGATTTTTAAGTAGTCCGCAATCACTTTTTGCGCAATGTCCTTATCCTCCCGAAGGGCTCTCATTCGCTGTGTATAATCCACGGTCTTCACCTCCTTTTTCATTTTACGGTAACGCAAAATGAAGTATTGACTTTTAGCTCGCTTTGAGTTGGTATGAGAGTAGATTTAAGTCGAACTGCGCGAAAGCGCCCCCCGGAATGGGCTTTGAAGGAAAACGGAAAAGGTTTTGTCCATCCGGCGCAGACAATGCACGTGGCGCCCGCAAGGCCGGGGGCGGAGGTCCCCTGCGGCAGAGAAAAAATCCGGGACAGACAATGGAATGAAGGGCCCTTTGCCGTCATAGAAATGAAACGATAGGGAAGGGGGGCGAAAAAGCGGCGCTTTTCACGCTTCATTCAAGGGCAGGACAAAAATGAGTTGGCTTTAGGAGGTATGACGTGAATCATTCTGTTTTGGAAAAAATCCGGGGGAAGGTGCTGGTCTCCTGTCAGGGCACCGCGGAGAACGGCAATCCCTTCTATCTGCCCGAGCACATGGTGCTTATGGCGCGGGCCGCGGCCGCAGGGGGCTGCGCGGGCTTTCGGGTAAACACGCCGCCCAACATAAAGGCGGTCCGTGCGGAGTTCCCCCACATGCCCATCATCGGCATCTATAAGATTGTGGAGGACGGCTCGGAGGTTTACATCACCCCCAACATGGCGGCCGTGGAGGAGCTTGTCTCCCTGGGCTGCGAGATTATTGCCATGGACGGGACCAACCGGAAAAACGCCGGGGGCCTGTACGCCTGGGAATTCATTGCGGAAACTAAAAAGAAGTACCCCCATCAGTGCGTCATGGCTGACCTTGCCACCCTGGAGGAGGCCCGCCTTTGCGCCGGCGCCGGGGCCGACATTCTGGCCACCACCATGGTGGGGTATACCGAGGAATCCAGGGAGTACAGGACCGCGGTCAACTATGACCTTGTCCGCCGGATGCGGGAGGAGTTCCCGGAGAGGTTTATCATTGTGGAGGGCAAGCTGTGGACCGTGGAGGATGCCCAAAAGGCCTTTGACAGCGGCGCCGACGCCGTGGTCATCGGGACCGCCATCACAAACCCCATGGGCATTACCAGGCGTTTTGTCACCAGCGTCGGCAAACAGTAAAAAGGAGGAGGTTGACCATGAGAAACCAGTATTACGAAGTGATTGACGCGCTGCTGAAAGAGGTGGAGGAAAGCCAGGCCGAAAACGTGACCAAGGCGGCGGAGCTCATTGCCGATTCCATTATGAGCGGCGGGATTCTTCAAGCCTTTGGAAGC
>CALGIL010000161.1 GCA_937914895.1 uncultured Angelakisella sp. | reverse complement strand
GGGAACCCCGGCAATCTTTGGTTACTTTCCATTGCTGGAAAGGAACAAGCAAAAGTCGGCTCGCGTCACGACCGGGGCGGACAACAGGAATGCTAGGCCCACAAAGACCGCCCGGCAGGGCATCAAAACCTCCGAAGGGTCCCCGCCCGGAGGGCAAAGAGGGTCCGGGACCCCCGTCCCGTAGAGTATAGAAACAAACTTTGGCAAAAGCGCAGGCCCCGCCCGGCAGGGCATCAAAACCCCCAAATCATGGAGGACTGACTGATGAGCGAACCCGTTTTAGTCATTATGGCCGCCGGCATGGGCAGCCGGTACGGCGGCCTCAAGCAGATTGACCCGGTGGGCAGCCACGGCGAAATCATCATCGACTATTCGTTGTACGACGCCTTTGAGGCGGGCTTTAAGCGGGTGGTTTTTGTCATCAAGCAGTCCATCGAGGAGGATTTCCGCCGCATCATTGGCGACCGCATCTCCGGGATGGCGGAAACCCACTATGTCTACCAGGAGGTGGACGTGCTGCCGCCGGACCTTGAGGTGCCCGAGGGGCGGATAAAGCCTTGGGGCACCGGCCACGCAGTGCTGTGTGCCTGGGAGTACATCGACGGCCCCTTTGCGGTCATCAACGCCGACGACTATTACGGCAAGCACGCCTTTCGGCTGATGTACAACTATTTAAAGGAATCGGTGCCCGCGGACGGCAGCCACTACTGCATGGTGGGCTATCTGCTGGAAAACACCCTGACCGACTACGGCCACGTGGCCCGGGGCGTCTGCGTCACCAGCCCCGACGGCAGGCTGCTGGAGACGGTGGAGCGCACCCGGGTGGAGCGCCGGGCCCGTCTGGCCCAGTACACCGAGGACGGGGGAAGCACCTGGGTGACCATTCCCAAGGGAAGCATCGTCTCCATGAATCTGTGGGGCTTTTCCCCCACCCTGATGCCCCGGCTGGCGGACCAGTTTTCCCGCTTTATGGAGGAGGAGTGCCGGCGGGACCCCCTGGGGGCGGAGTTTTTTCTGCCCACCGCCGTCAATACCCTCATCCACCAGGACCAGGCCACGGTGCAGGTCCTGCCCTCCCCCGACCGCTGGTACGGCGTCACCTACCGGGAGGACAAGCCCGTTGTGGCAAAGGCGGTGGCCGAGATGCGCCACAGCGGGATCTACCCCCAGCGGCTGTGGCCGGAGAGAGGTTAGAAATCAGAGGGCAGAAGTCAGAAGGACTTCTGCCGCGATAAAAAGCCGCCCCTGGGGGGCGGCTTTTCGGTTGCCGGTCACAGGTCCAGGTGCATAAGGAGGGCGTCCAGGTACCGGCCCTTCTCCACTTTGAGCATCCGGGGGAAGCGGCCTGTCTCCCTGTATCCCAGGCTTTGATAGAGGGCTGCTGCCCGGCGGTTTTCGGCGGCTACCGTCAGGGTGATCATCTCCAGGCCGTTTTCCTTGGCCCGGTCCTGGAGGAGGTTCATCATCCGGCGGCCCACGCCTTTGCCCCACCAGGCCTTGCGCACCGTAATGCCCAGCTCTCCGCGGTGGGCCGTCCGGCCCCGGCCCGCCCGGACGCTGCCCACCGAGATGATCTCGTCCCCGCTGACGGCCACCAGCATCACCGAGGGCGCGGCGGCCGCGGAGCCCACGGCGGCCCGCTCAGCCTCCACCGAAAGGTCCAGCCCATCCCTGCCAAAGGTGAGAAAGTCGCTTTCCCCTCCCACGGCCCGCAGATAGTCCAGCAGGCGCTGGGCGTCGTCGGGGCAGGCGGTCCGGAATTCCAGGGCGTCCGTCGCGGCCTTCTCGGGCGACCCGGAGGCCCCGGCGGGTGGGGCGCTGTTGCGGATGTGCTTGCGGATGATCTTGCCCGAGGTGGTCTTGGGCAGGGCGTCCACATACTCCACCACCCGGGGGTACTTATAGGGGGCGGTCAGGCGCTTGACATAGCTTTGCAGCTCCTTGGTCAGGGCGTCGTCCCCCGTCGTCCCCGGGGCCAGCACAATGGTGGCCTTGACCACCTGGCCCCGCAGGGGGTCCGGCGCCCCGGTGATGGCGCATTCGTACACCGCCGGGTGGGTCAGCAGCACCGATTCGATCTCGAAGGGACCGATGCGGTAGGCGGAACACTTGATGATGTCGTCGTTGCGCCCGATAAACCAGTAGTAGCCGTCCTCGTCCATCCACATCATGTCCCCGGTGTGGTAGACATAGTGTTCGTCGTAGGGGGGTACCAGCTTGCCGTCCGCCCAATAGCCCCGCAGCAGGCATTCGGGGTAGAATTTGTCCAGGTTCCGGATGACCAGTTCCCCCTCCTCCCCCGCCTTGCAGGGGTTGCCCCGGGCATCCACCAGGGCGATGTCGTACAGGGGGCTGGGCTTGCCGGCGCTGCCGGGCCGGGGGGCAAACCAGGGGAAGTTAGCCACCAGCACGCTGCCCTCGGACTGGCCGTACCCCTCATGGAGGGTCAGACCCGTCAAGTCCCTGAAATCCTTGATGATTTCAGGAGACAGGGGCTCGCCGGCGCTGCAGCAGTGGCGCACCGAGGAAAAGTCCTCCCGGGTCAGGCCCTCCTTCATCATAAAGCGGTAAATGGTGCCGGGCACGCAGACGGTGGTGGGGCGGTAGGTGCGGATGACCTCGATCATCCGCCGGGCACTGAATTTATTATCCCCGTCGTACCCCAGCATAGCGCTGCCGGCCAGCCACTGGCCGTAGATGCAGCCCCAGCCGAATTTGGCCCAGCCGGAATCCACCCCGGTGAGGTGCAGGCCGCCGTTTTGCACCTGCTGCCAGTATTTGGCGGTGACGATGTGCCCCAGGGGGTAGGAAAAATCGTGGACCACCATCTTGGGCATGCCGGTGGTGCCGGAGGTAAAGTAAATGAGCATCTGGTCGCGGACATGGTGATCGGGGTAAATGACATAATCGTCGGGGGACTGCTCCACCCCGGCGCAGTAGTCCGCCCACCCCGGCCGGATGCCATCCGCCAGGGCCAGGGGGCAGGCTCTGGCGCCGTCCCTGCGGGCCTCCTCCACCTGCTCCACCACAAAGGGGTCGTCAATGGCAATCAGCAGCTTAACGTCCGCCGCGTCCAGCCGGTAGGCGATGTCCTTGGCG
>CALGIL010000160.1 GCA_937914895.1 uncultured Angelakisella sp. | reverse complement strand
ACCGTGTCCATCTGCGCCTTTGTCATTTTATTTTCCGCGGTGCTGGAGGTGCTGGCCGGCTGGGGGCTGCTGGGTTGGGCGGCCTCGGGCATCGCGGCCCTTTCCGGCGGGCTGTTTACAAGGGAAGGGGCAATGCTGCTGCTGCGGGGCATGGTGGAGGTCTGCTCCGGCTGCGCGGCGGCGGGGGCGGTGCACCCCGCCCAGGCGGCGCTGGCGCTGCCCTTTGTGCTGTCCTTTTCCTCCCTGTCGGTCATCTGCCAGGTGGCCTCCTGCTTTGGGGGCCAGCGCGTGCCCCTGGGCCGGTTTGTGCTGTCCCGCCTTGTCCACGGGCTTATCACCGCGGCCCTTGCGTCCCCGGTGCTCTATTTGCGCATGAGGACGCTGGAGGTTTTTGCCACCGGCAGGCCGGTGCTGGCCGCCGACGGGCGGACCGTGGCGGGCTGCGTCTGCCTCCTCTTTATGTGCGCCATCCTGTTCCTTACCATTGATTCCCGGGGAAACTTTACGAAATCTTCATGACAAGCCACGGTACAGGGTGTATAATAAAACAGAATGCGACAACTTTTGGATAGGGGACGTGACATGGATGGCAGCCAAACTGTTTGGGGACCGCATCGAGCCGGCCTGTGCCTACTGCCGCTTTGGCCGGGAGCACTCCGACGGCCAGATGGTCCTGTGCGAAAAAAAAGGGGTGGTGGCCCCTTTTTACGCCTGCAGAAGGTACCGCTATGCCCCCCTGAAGCGCATACCGGCCCGGCAGACGGTGCTGCCGTCCTACGACGGGTCGGAGTTTAAGCTGTAATCCCTGGGGCGGGGGATCGGCGGAGAAACTGGGGGAGAGAACTGGATGAAACGGATACTGACGGTGGCGCTCTGCCTGGTGGTGGTGGGCCTGGCGGTTTTTGCGGGCATCAATCTGCTGTGGGGCGACGGCTTTGCGGGCATCAGCCTGCCATGGGGCGGCCGGGACGGCGGGGTCATCAACAACTTCCATTACCTGGGCGACGCCCGGGGCTTTACCGTGTCCACCGGCGACGGCGGCGAATTTCCGTCGGCGTCCGGGCTGACGGTGGACCAGATGAAGGCGGAGCTGGACGAAATAGTGACCTTTGCCAAGGAGAGCGGCTTTAACACCCTCTTTTTCAGGCCAGCCACAGCGGGCGGGGCTACTACCGCTCCAAGATTTTGGAGACCGCAGAGGAGCTGACCGCCGAGGACCGCTTTTTTTCCAAATTTGACCCCCTGGACTACCTCTGCGGCCGGGCCGCGGAGGACCGCATCCAGGTTTTTGCCGTGGTGGACGCCTTTGCCGCCGCGGGGGATTCCTACGCCCCCGGGGATGCCGACAGCTGCCGGCGGTGCGCCGACGTGGTGGCGGAGGTGGCCAAAAAATATCAGGTGGGCGGGGTGCTTTTGGATGGGCTGGACCGGCCCGTGGACGAGGAGACCCTTTACGCCGCCATTACCCAGGTGGCCCAGGAGACGGAAAAGTACGCCCGGGGCGCCATTCTGGGCATCCTGTTTGACGGGGCGGCCTCCCAGGGGGTCAGCCCCGGCCTTGTCACCCGGCTGACCGAAAGCGGCAGCGTGGACATGGTGGTGCCGCGCATTGCCGCCGCCGTGGACGACCCGGAGCAGGGCTATCAAAAGCTGCTGCTGCGCTGGCTGGACGCCCTTCGGGGCGAGGCCAAGCTGTACACCGGCAACGCGGTGTATATGCTTACCCGGGGCGGCGCGGACGGCGCGGCCTACCAGGACAAGGAGGAGCTGAGCTATCAGCTGTTCCTCAACTCGGTGACCCAGGGGGTCTCGGGCGCGGTGCTGGAAAGCTACCGCGACCTGCGGGGCAGCCGGGCCGACACCGAGATGCTGGTCAGCTTTTTGTCCTCGGGCGGGGCGGTCAACCCCCTGGAGGGGATTGATTTAAGCTACCCCCAGACCCTGAAGGTCACCTATCCCGACGCCGAACCCTTTCGCACCACCACCTCCAACATCTTCATCATGGGCACCTCCGACCCCGGCCAGGAGCTGACCATGAACGGCGAGCCGGTGGAGCGCCAGTCCTTTGGCGGCACCTTCGGCGTCAAGGCGGACCTTACGGAGGGCACCAACACCTATGTCTTCCGCCAGGGGGACCGGTCCCAGACCGTCACCGTCGTCCGGTACACCCCCTCCACCACACCGGTGCCCATTACCTCCCTTACCAAAAGCAGCATCTTCCCCCAGGTGCCCCACGGGGTGGATGCAAACGAGACCATCACCCTGTCCTGCGTGGGCCCCTCGGGGGGCAAGGTTACCGCTGCCCTGGGCGGCCAGACCGTCACCCTGACCCAGGCGGCCGCATCCGCCCAGGGGACGCCGGTGCGCTTTGAGGGGGACATCACCCTAAGCCCCGGCAATTACCCGGCGGAACGGACCACCAACATTGGCAAGGTCACCTACGTCCTTACCTACAACGGGGTCAACAGCACCTTTACCTCGGCGGGGGACACCCTGGTGGCGGGGTCCGGCGTGCAGCTGCAGGTGCGGCTGACGGCCCAGCTGGCCAATGTCCTGAAGGACCCGGACGACGACGATTCGGTATACGCCACCCTGCGGGAGCACGCCGTGGTCAAGGTGGCCGGCAAGGAGCGCACCACCCGGGAGGGGGTGGGCACCATTGCCTATAAGCTGGAGGACGGCGGGTATGTCATGGGCAACAACCTTGAGGTGGTGGAGGGCGACCCCGTCCCCCGGGCCCAGGTGTCCAGCATCGAGACCCAGCTGCTGGAGACGGGGGAGACCCTGTATCTGACCGGGGACACCCCGGGGGCCACGGTGACCCAGGAGGAGGGCCGCCTGGTGGTGGACTTCTTCGACACCGACGTCACCACCGACCCGGACCTTTTTACCAGCGCCTTTTTTGACCGCATGAGCGTGGAGACCACCGCCTATGGCAGCCGGATGACCCTGCGGCTGCGGGAGGGGGCCTCCACCTGGGGCTACAACGTGGAATATACCGAAAACGGCCTGCAGCTGTACATAAAGAAGCCCCCGGTGCGCAGCGCCACCTACGGAAAGCCCCTGGAGGGCGTCACCGTCATGCTGGACCCCGGCCACGGGGGGAACGACCCGGGCGCCCTGGGCATTACCTACGGCACCGGCCCCGACGAGGCCGACCTGAACCTGGCGGTGTCCCTGGCCGCCAAATACCGGCTGGAGCAGCTGGGGGCCCAGGTGACCATGACCCGGGTGGACGACCTGACCGAGGACAGCCGCCTGACCGTCACCGAGCGCAACATCATGGCCGACGGGGCAAAGCCGGACGTCTTTATCAGCATCCACCACAACAGCGCCAACCTGGTGGGCAACCTCAATAACGCCAACTGGATGGAGTGCTATTACTTTGAGGCCCAGTCCGAACCCCTGGCCAAGACCCTGCTGGACCGCCTGGGCCCCATGCTGAACCGGGAGGTCCAGGGCCCCGCGTGGGGGCGGTATTATGTCACCCGCCTCACCTTTGCCCCGGCGGTGCTGCTGGAGACAGGGTATATGGTCAACCCCACCAACTACGAGGAGGGCAGCAATACCCTGACCATCTTTAAGACGGCCTGCGGCATTGCCCGCTCGGTGCTGGATATGATTCCCGAGGCGCCCCAGCACATCGCCTCCCCCGAGGAATCCGGGACCTGAAAACACATGAAAAAGGGCGCGGCATGCCAAAACGATGCCGCGCCCTTTGCCGTCCCGCCCCCGGCGGACACGCAGACACCCCCGGCCCAGAGGAAGTGGGGCCGGGGGTGTCCTTGTAAGGGGAGAGAATGGAAAAGAAGGGTATTAAGAGAGAAAAGAGATTTAAAAAGAGGAAAAAACGAAAAAGCAATTGAGAGGTTCAGGTTCAGGAAGCGGAGCTGCCGTTTGCGGGGGCGCCTTCCTGGCCGTCGGTGCCGGGCGCGTTCTCAGGGTCTTCGGGGTCCTCCGCGGGGGTCTCGGCGCCGGGGACCTTCTCGATGGCAACAACCTTGATGCTGCTGCCGGGGGCGCTGTCGGTGCCCAGCTCGCCGGTGTAGGTGACAATGAGGGTGTCGCCTACCAGCAGGCCGTCCGCCTTGGTGCGGTCGGTGTCGTCATCCAGGGCAAAAACAAGGCTTTTGCCGTCCGCCGTGGTAATGGTGACGGTGTTCATGGTGGCGTCCGCAACAACCCCTTCTACGGTCTGTTCCTCATCGGACTGGCTGTCGGAAGAGCTGTCCGGAAGGGAGGAGCTGTCCGAGTCGGATACCGGCGGGCTCTCCGGCTGGCTGGGTTCGTCTTTCGGCTCTCCGCAGGCCGCCAGGGATACGGTCAGGGCGGCCGCCATCAGCAAGAGCAGGACCTTCTTTGCGACTGAACGTTTTTGAATCATGGGGATCCATCTCCTTTAGTTCTGTTTTCAAATGACAGATTCGGACTTGCCCTTCTCTGTTCGGGCAGCTTCAGTCTACCAAGGAAATATGAAGGAAGTGTCAAAAAGACTGGAACATTTTTAGTCATTTAGTTGAATGAACCGTGTCCAATGCCGGGTGTGCTGTGAACAAAAGCGGGCCGCCGCCAGGCAAATCCCCCCATGCCGCGGGCCGGGCACACCCGAAGCCTTTGTGTTGTTAATATGGTAAAATCCGGGTTTTTGCGCCGCTTTTCCGGGGCTTGGGCGCAAAAAAAGAACGGGAGAGGCTTCTCCCGGCCCGGGGCGGCGGCCTTTTGCCGTCATACCCCCTGGATGATTTCCTGTTCGGTCAGGATGGGGATGCCATGGCTCTTCAAAAGGTCCAGGGCCTTGTCGTTGTCGTCCACGCGGAGGATGACGTAGGCGGTTTTCTTCTCCCGGCTGATGAAGGCGTACATATACTCCACGCTGACCCCATGCCCGCTGAGCAGGGCCAGGTTTTTGGCAAGGCCCCCCGGCTGGTCGTCCACGCCGATGGCAATCACCTTGGTCAGGGAGACGGTAAAGCCGGCGTCCTTCAGCGCCTGCTCCGCCTGGACGGGGGCGTCCACAATCAGGCGCAGGATGCCAAAGTGTGTGGTGTCCGCAATGGACAGGGCGCGGATGTCAATGCCGCTCTGCTGCAGGATGGCGGTAATTTCCGCCAGGCGTCCGGGCTTGTTTTCCACAAAGACCGACAGTTGGTTGATGGTCATGTTGATCCCTCCCTTTCCTTTATTTTACTCGTACAGTCTGCGTTTGTCTATAACCCGCGTCGCCTTTCCCTCGCTGCGCTGGATGGTCTTGGGGGATACCAGGCTGATCTTGGCGGAAATGCCCAGGGTGGACTGCACCGACTCGGCAATTTCCCGCTGCTTCTGCTCCACCAGGCGCACGGCGTCAAACTCAAAATCGGGGCTCATCTCCACCAGAATTTCCAGGGTGTCCACATTGCCCACCCGGTCCACCACCAGCAGGTAATGGGGGGAGGTTTGGCCGGTCTGGAAGAGGACCGACTCAATTTGGGAGGGGAAGACATTGACGCCGCGGATGATGAGCATGTCGTCGGTGCGGCCCCGGGGCTTGCTCATTTTGATGAGGGTGCGCCCGCAGGGGCAGGCCTCCCGGCTTAGGGTGGCAATGTCCCGGGTGCGGTAGCGGATGAGGGGGAAGGCCTCTTTGGTAATGCAGGTAAAGACCAGTTCCCCCGCCTGCCCCAGGGGCAGGGTTTCGCCGGTGTCGGGGTCGATGATCTCGGGGATGAAGTGGTCCTCGCAGATGTGCATCCCCTGCTGGCAGCTGCATTCGTAGGCCACCCCCGGCCCGATGATTTCGGTCAGGCCGTAAATGTCGTAGGCCTTGATGCCCAGAAGCCCCTCGATTTTGTGCCGGGCGTCCTCGGTCCAGGGCTCGGCGCCAAAGATGCCGGCGGACAGCTTCAGCTCGCTGGGGTCCACCCCCATTTCGGCCAGCGTTTCGCCGATGTAGGTGGCGTAGGAGGGGGTGCAGCAGAGAATATCGCTGCCAAAATCCCGCAGAATCTGGATTTGCCGCTGGGTGTTGCCCGCGGATACCGGGATGGCCACCGCGCCCAGGGTTTTGGCGCCGTGGTCCAGGCCCAGGCCCCCGGTAAACAGACCGTAGCCGTAGGATACATGGATTTTGGAGCCGGGGGTGCCCCCGGCGGCCACCAGGGCCCGGGCGGTAGTGTCCCCCCACACCTCCAGGTCGCCGCGGGTATAGCCCACCACAATCTGCTTGCCGGTGGTGCCCGAGGAGGCGTGAAGCTCCACCACCTCCTCCATGGGCACGGCAAACATGCCGTAGGGGTAGGTGTCCCGCAGGTCCTGCTTGTAGGTAAAGGGCAGCCTGCTTAAATCCTCCAGGGTGCGGATGTCCCCGGGGCCCACCCCGGCGGCGTCCATGCGCGCCCGGTAGCAGGGGACGTTTTCATAGACATGGTGGACGGTGTGGATAAGCCGGGCGGTCTGCAGGGCCTGCAGCTCGGCCACGGGCGCCGTCTCAATGGGGTTCCAGACGTTCTGTTTCATGGCGGTGTCCTCCTGTGATTTTATTGGGCGGCCAGGGCGCGGCCGGCGGCAAAGGCCCGCCGGTTCATCTCCAGCAGCCCGGGGCGCAGGCAGGCCGCCAGGGC
>CALGIL010000159.1 GCA_937914895.1 uncultured Angelakisella sp. | reverse complement strand
GGTATTCAAGCTTTTGTAAAAGGGAATGCGCTCCACACTTCGGCGGATAATATCTTCCGTCCGAATACCGGCGGCTACATCCTTGTTAAGCCGCATCTGCAGCGCCTGTTTATCGCAGACTAAGGATGCAAGATGGATGCGGCAGTCCGCTGTATCCAGGCGTGAAAGAATATCGTCAATCATGCTTTGCTCGTGCAGGACCCAGCAAAACACAATATGCTCGTAAGCAGAACATTTAATAAAGTTGTTCAGCAGAAAACAAATATTCATCAAAACCATTTGTTTTGTTTCTTCGGTAACCTGAAATGGATGCATGTCCCAGCACCAATCCCCGTCCAGAAAAACACTGTTGTTCAATTTTTTCTTCATGATTTGGCAGGTGGCTGTTTTACCGACCCCCATTGTGCCGCCAATTAAAAAAACATCTTTCATTTTTAATCCTCACTCAATTGGTTTATTGATGAACTCACGTGCCGCCGCATTCGGAACATCACCTTGTAACGCATAAAAAAGACCTGTCTTCCCCTTGGCGGAAGACAGGCCTTTTCCTTGGTGAAAACAAGGGAAACGATTTTTAGAATAATATCATATCGCTCACTGTCTATCCCCGTATTTCTTTGCAGCTGTGATTGTTATTTCTTCTTGACAGCATAACACACTTCGGTCACATACTCATCCGGATTCTGTGTTTGGTGGGGGCTGACATGGTAGATGCAAAACATCATATCGCCAAATTCATAGCCGTTATCCTGTACCCAGCCTGCCACTGCATGGTTTACTGCGGCCAACTGATCGTAGCTGCCCTTGTAGGTAGCAGAAGCAATTTCCACCGCAGGCTCGGTCTTGAATACCACATTTTTCGTGTTTTGATAGCTGCCCTTGATAGTCATCTGCACCTCTACATCCACATCCCCCTCTTTATAGCCGTCATCGTGGAATATGGCGAGGCTGCTGCAGTTGTCGGCAATCTGCATCCCTAAATGGGCTGTTTCCTGCATCAGAATCCCCCACAGTATTCCCTCCTGGTCGTAGGCGGGAATTACCTTTCGCACACTGGCAACATATCTCTCTGGCATGATTTTTACATTTACATTATAATTCATAGCGGTTTCGTCCTTTCTCAGCCGTTTAATGGCCGTTTCAAGGAGCAATAAACGGCGATTCGCTTCCTCTGCCTCTATTTGCATCTCTGCTTGCTTGACTGATAGAAATTCAGCCAGCGCCCGGGGATTGTCATAGCTTTTCAGGATTTGACCAATAGCCGCAAGGCTAAAGCCCATATCTTTTAAAGCCGCAATCCGCCCAGCTACCGGCAGTTGAGCCTCCGCATAATAGCGGTAACCGGTAAAATCATCCGTGGTTTTGGGTGTAAGCAGGCCGAGTTCATCGTAGTGGCGGAGCATCCGTATACTGATCCTTGAAAGTTTTGAAAAATCACCTATTTTCAGCATTTTATGATCCTCACATATATGTGTTTTCTTGAGCTCATACTCAGTATAAAGCATACCACAATGTGAGAGTCAATAGGGTTTTTAATTGGATCCGCAGCATTATAAGTTTGCACAAAAAAAGACACAGCTTTCCGTTAACGGAAAGCTGTGTCTTTTTGAATTAATAGTGGAAAAAAGATTTTTACTTATGGTACCAATTTGGTATACTGTTTGCGAAATTATTATAATGAGTAAAGGACTTATTACATATTCTCATCATATTTTCAATTTCAGTTTGTCCAAATCTTTCAGCCCATTTTATGGAATACAGAGCAGCGTGTGCCACATAGACAGCAAGAATATCCCAAAAATCATCTGGCACATCGTCATCAAAATATGCATCAATTTGTCCGACACAGTAAGGAACGCTCACATCTGTTCCAAAACTTTCAAGTTTATAAAACTCTTCGTAAGGGTCTCCAATTTCCCAACGATTGAAGTCTATCACGCCAATCTTATTTTTAGGAGTCAATATTAAATTGCCTGGATGAAAGTCTCCATGCTGATAGACCGGCGGCCTGGACCGGATTTTATTCATATTTTGATTGATAAATTCAATGACAGCTTCGTCTCCTTGAATTCTATGCTCTGATTCGATGTATTTCTGAAGCTGTAAGTTTTTTTTAGCGATCTTTGTTCGCACGGGAAACTCGTCAGCCGGTACTTGAACGCTGTGTATTTTCTTTAATATTTCGCCAGCTTCCCTACCTAACCGATACTGTTCACACTGGTCAAGGTCGGGCAAAGCCAGTTCAAGATCATTTCCATCAACCCAGGTAAGCAGCATATACACATTTTGCTGGTTTTTGAGCGTGCCAAAAACAACAGGTTTTGACATCTCAAAGTTTAATGCGGAATACTTTTTGATAATATCAAATTCTTTTTTCTTTTGTTCGTAATATACAATGTCTGATATTCTTAAAAGTAACCTCTGGTTATCCTCGGTTTCGATATAATATTTTTCGTCATTAGACCAGCCTTTTTTGATGGGTACAACTTTTTCCCACTTTATAGATTGTTGAAGCTCTTCAAACACGGCTTCACCTCCATTTCCCTGAAATTATATCACCAAATGATGAAAAAGACATAGCTTCCCCTTGGCGGGGAAGCTATGTCTTTTTGGTGCCGGTGACCGGGGTCGAACCGGTACGGTATTGCTACCACTGGATTTTGAGTCCAGCACGTCTGCCAATTCCATCACACCGGCGGGCCGCTTTTGTAGTATACAACACTTTTTTCCCGAATGCAACGGCTTGGGGCAAGGTTTTGGGCGCGGACCGGCGGCGGGGCGCCCGGCCTGGGCCGGGGACGAAAAAAGGACCGCCTTGGCGGCCCTTTCCCAGGATAAATGATTATTGTGCGGCGGCTGCATTCAGCTTTTTGGCCAGCGAGGATTTTCTTCTGGCGGCGGTATTTCTGTGAAGCAGGCCTTTTGCGGCGGCCTGATCCACCCGCTTCATGGCCAGGCGGACAGCGGCCTCTTTATTGTCGGCGGAGCCCAGGACGGCAGCGTCCGCTTTTTTGATGGTGGTTTTCAGGTTGGACCTGACGGCCTTGTTGCGCATGGTTTTGGCCTGGTTGACCTTGACGCGCTTTTTGGCGGATTTGATGTTCGGCATTTTGACACCTCCTTCACAAAACAAAACAGTACAAGTTATACTAGCATTCTTTTTCAAAAATTGCAAGACCCAAACGGCGAAAATCCGCCCAAACCGCCGGGGACAGAAAAATTCGTCCCCGCGGTGGCCGGGGCGGGGGCCTCGTCCATCTCATAAATCCGCCCATCGGGGCATACAGTTAAAGGAAAGCGGCCGTGGGGATTTGCCCCCTGTGGGCACCCCGGCGCGACGCAGACGGGCGGGGGCATGATGCGGTGAGAAGGAAGGAAAAACGCGCGTGGATGACGGCGCTCAGAAGGTCTGCCGCGGTGTTGTCCGCAGCGGGCCTCGTTGCGCTGTTCCCCGTTATCGGGCCCCTGCTGGAGGAGTTTTTGGGACGAGCCGCGGTTTTTTCCACCGCCCTGACCATGCCCGAGGGGGCGGCCGTCACCTTAAAGGAGCGGTACTCCCCCGAAATTTACGCCCCGGACGGACTGTCTCCGGAGGGGCAGACCTCTCCGCCCGGCGGGGAGGAGGAGAGCGGCCCGTCCTCCCAGGAGGCGCCGCCCTCCCAGTCGTCCCAGTCCCCCGGCGGCGCGGGGCCGGCCCCGGAGGACATCCCCGAGGAATACCGGGGCCAGCTGCGCGAGGTCTTTTTTGAGGGGGAGGACACCCCGGCCTTTTACCAGCACGACGGCGGCTGGATTCGCAACTACACAAGCCTTGGTGACAAGGAGCTGGCCCAGGTGCTGGCCACTCCCTTTCAGGGGGGCATCACCCCGTCGGGCAAGCCCCAGATTTTAATTTACCACACCCACACCACCGAAAGCTACGAGGAATACGACAGCACCTGCTACGATACCAGGAATACCTGGCGCAGCACGGACAACAATAACAACATGGCGGCGGTGGGCGAGGCCCTGAAGCAGGCCCTGGAGGCCAAAGGGTTTGTAGTGCTCCACGACACCCGCCAGCACGACTACCCCTCCTACAACGGCTCCTACGAGCGCAGCCGGGAGACGGTGCAGCAATATTTAAAGGAGTACCCCACCATTCAGGTGCTGCTGGATGTCCACCGGGACGCCATTTTATACGAGGACGACTCCATCGCAAAGCCGGTGGCGGAGGTGGACGGACGCAAGGCCGCCCAGATCATGGTGGTGTCCGCCTGCGACGACGGCACGGTGGGGGTGCCCGGGTGGCGGGATAACCTGCGGCTGGCCGCCGCCCTGGGGGCCGAGGGGCAGCGCCAGGCGCCGGGCCTGATGCGGCCGGTATTTTTTGCCTACCGCCACTACAACCAGGACCTGTCCCCCCGGTCGCTGCTGCTGGAGTTTGGCTCCAACGGCAACACCCTGGAGGAGGCGGTGTACGCCGCCAGGCTCTTCGGCCCGGTGCTGGCCGATGTGCTCCGGGACGGCTGAGGGCCGCCCCACGGATTCCGCATTAAAAGGAAAGTAAAAGCCATATGAAAAACCGGAAACGAAAAACCTCCAACCATCGCGTGCTTAGGCGGCGGCTGCAAATTGCCGCCGCCTCGGTCATTCTGGCCTGCCTGGCAGCCACCTGCCTGGCGGGCCTGGTGGCGGTGGACTACAACACCCGCAAAACCGGCCTCAGCCACGCCCCCGGCCTGATGGACATCCAGGAAGTCGCCCCCAAAGAATACCGCCTGGACCTCCTTGACGGCAGGTACAGCCTCGTCGTCAAGATCCCCTGGCGATAGGGCGCCCGG
>CALGIL010000158.1 GCA_937914895.1 uncultured Angelakisella sp. | reverse complement strand
CATTCCCCCGGTGCTTTATCTCACGCAATCGCTTTTTGACAGAACAGGGCGGGCTTCCGCCCTGTTTTTTTTTGCGCATACCCGCGCCCCCTTGGTCAACAATAAGGCTGAAGGGGAGGAAGAAACCATGGAAAAAAAGCGTAAACCGAAGGACCCGACTGACAACCGCGACCCGGCCCGGATGACCGACCTGGAAAGCAGCTTTGACCCCCAGGGCAGCTACACCGGCAACCCCAAGGGGGACGGCCCCTGGGAAAAGCCCGTCCAGGACGCCGACGATTTATAAAGGGATGAGGTGACCACCATGCCCAAGGATTCCCAGCCGGACAAAAAGGATGTGCGGGAGGAAAAAGCGAAGGGACAGACCCCCCTGACCCGGGAAAACCAAAACCAGAACAAAAACGCCAAAAAGAAATCCGTCAAAAATAACGATGTGTAAGGAGTGACCCCCCATGGCCAAGGCAGGGATGCGCCGCCCCGACCCCAAGGAACCCCACGGCACCGAGAGCAATAAAAAGCTGCATATCCCCAAAAACGACCTGCCCCCGGTGCCGGAGCTGCAGGGCAAGGCCAAGCGCACCAAGGAAAAGGCAAAGCCCATTTTGTACGACTGACCGCGCCCCGCCGACACGCAAAAGCGCCCCCTCCGTATACGGAGGGGGCGCCTTCAGCTTGGTTTTTTTACAGGGGACGGACGTTGACGGCGCGCAGCTTGCTGCTGTTCTTGGGGTCGGGCTCGGTGTCAAAGGACACCTTCTGGCCCTCGTCCAGGGTCTTAAAGCCGTCGCTCTGGATAGCGGAGAAATGCACGAAGACATCCTCGCCGCCGTTGTCGTTGGCAATAAAGCCAAAGCCCTTTTCCGCGTTGAACCACTTTACAGTACCAGTATACATTGTTTTGAACCTCCATCATCAAATTCGTACTCTTCCGATCGCATGAAAAATCACATGCCGTGTAAATCAAAATCGTGCCCTTGACTTACATTACATGTGAGACAATGAACCTTTTGAATACAGGTGTCAGTATAGCACACTCTAAAAAGAAAGTCAACCCGCCTGGACTGGTTATTTCTTCCTTCCAAATTTCCGAGGAAATGGCGCGGTTCTGTCCCCTTCCCTTGACGGCGCGGCCGCAAAACGCTATGATACAGTTAGGTGGCCGGCGGCCAAAAAGGCAGGCAGGCCCACGGGCCGCCGGACCCGGCAAGCGCCTTGGCAGGCGGAAAGGAGCATGCGAAATGTCTAAAAAAATCATTCTGTATGGGAGCACCCAGTGCCCCGACTGCGTAAAAACCAAGGAGGCCCTGGACAAAGAGGGCATCCATTATGGATTTGTGGATATTTTGGCGGGGCTTGGGCACCTGAAAAAGTTTTTGAATCTGCGGGACCAAAACCCCCAGGTGTTTGGGGAGGCCGCCGCCGGCGGCAAAATCGGCATTCCCACCCTGGTGGTGGACGACAGGGACATCTATGTAAAGGACCTGGAGGGCCTTGATCTCTCCCGGCTGAAGTAGCGGCGCCCCGCCGCAAAAGCAGGCCGTCCCCAGCCCAAGGGCTGGGGACGGCCTGTCAGCTTTTCGTAAAAGTCCTCCTTTTCGCTTCGGCCTTTTACGCCAAGCTGCGCAAAACGGGCATACTGCCCGTTTTGCCCCCAATGTCCACGTGGCCCTTGACGCAAAAGTGGGGGGCTCAGCGGGCAGGGCAGCTGCGCAGCAGGCTTTTAATCAGGGTGACAAAGCGCTCCCGGTCGGCGTCCAGGGCCACGCGGACATTGGGGGTGCGGTCGGGAAAGGCCCGGGTGTCGCAGATGGTCTGACCGTCGGCAAAGCCGCCGCTGATGTCCACATCCACCCGCATCAGGCGCACGTCCCGCAACACCTGGGGGTCGATGACCGCCGCCAGGGCCAACGCGTCGTGGAGGGGCGCCGAATCGGGCAGCTCCTGGGGCTGAAAGGCGTTGTAGGCCGCCACCCGCTCCTCCACCAGGGTGGCCACCAGGTCCGCCGCCGGGGTGTTCCAGCTCCGCAGCTCCCTTGCATCGTCCAGGGTAAAGTTGGCCCGGTGGGTGGCGTCCAGGGGCACCATGGTAACGGGCACCCCGCTGGTCACCACAATCTGGGCGGCCTCGGGGTCGGCCCAGATGTTAAACTCCGAGGCGCTGGTGGCGTTAAAGACCTTAAAACCGCCGCCCATAAAGCAGATGGCCTTAATTTTCTGGCAGATCTTAGGCTGGAGGCGCATGGCCATGGCAAGGTTGGTCAGGGGGCCGGTGGGCACCAGGACAATGTCCCCGTCCGACCGCATCAGGGTATCCACCAGGTAAAACACCGCGTGCTCCGGCTGCTCCCGGATGGTGGGCGCCGGCAGGGGCAGGCAGTCGGTGTGGTATTCAATTTTGCGGCCCTGGGCATCCAGCTTGGTGCCCACGCCGGTGGCCCCGGTGTAGTCCCCGTGGCGGTTGTGCAGCAGGGTGCAGACCATGGCCTTTTCGCAGCCCCGGTACACCGGCACGTCCGCCCCCAGTAGCTCCACCACCCGCAGGGTGTTGTCGGTGGTAAAATTGATCTCCTTGTTGCCCGCCACGGTGGTCAGGCCCACAAGGTCGATGTCCGGCGACAAAATGGCCGCCATAATGGCCACGGCGTCGTCGGAGCCGGTGTCCACGTCCATGATAACCCGCTGTTTTGTCATCTTTTTCGCTCCTCTTTTCTCCTGAATTCGGGCCGCCGCCCGGGACACTTTGGATACTCTTTATATTATAGGTGCCCGTCCCATGGGCTGTCAATGTACTTTTCCGTCGGACTGCACATTGACATCCCGGCGGGACAGACCGTATAATAGATGGTATCATCGGCGGGCGGCAAATACCCTCCGCCGCGGTGTTTGGAGGAAGGGGAAAATACAATGCGGGTACTCAACTACGGTTCGCTGAACATTGATCTTGTGTATGCCATGCCCCACTTTGTCCGTGCGGGCGAAACGCTGGCCTCCCTGGGCCACCAGACCTTTGCCGGGGGCAAGGGCCTCAACCAGAGCATCGCCCTGGCCAAGGCGGGGGCGGATGTCTGCCACGCCGGCAAAATCGGCCGGGACGGGCTGTTCCTCCGGGAGCTGCTGGAGCGCCACGGGGTGGATACCTCCTGTCTGGCGGTCACCGACGGCCCCACGGGCCACGCCGTCATCCAGGTGGACCCGTCGGGGCAGAACTGCATCATCATCTGCGGCGGCGCCAACCAGGAGATTACACCGGCCGACGTGGACGGGGTGCTGCGCCATTTTGAGGCCGGGGACGTGCTGCTGATTCAAAACGAGATTTCCAGCCTGCCCTATCTCATCGGGGCGGCGGCGGCCAAGGGGATGCGCATTGCCCTTAACCCCTCCCCCATCAACGAGGCCCTGGGCGAAATGGACCTGTCCGCCGTCACCTGGTTTATCCTCAACGAAATCGAGGGCGAGCAGCTGAGCGGCAAACGGGTGCCCGAGGAGATCTGCCGGGAGCTGCTGGCAAAATACCCGGGCTCCACCGTGGTGCTGACCCTGGGCAAACGGGGGGTCCTGTGCGCCGACGGCAGGGACACCATCAGCCACGGCATCTATGACGTCCCGGTGGTGGACACCACCGCGGCGGGGGACACCTTTACCGGGTACTTCTTGGCCGGGGTGCTGTCGGGGCTTTCCCCGGCCCAGTGCCTGGAGCGGGCCAGCATTGCCTCCTCCATTGCCATCGGGCGGGCCGGCGCCGCCGAGTCCATCCCGGAGCGCGCCGAGGTGGACGAAAAGCAGGCGCTTTGGAAATGACCCCTGCCCCCCAGGGAGGCAGAAACCCATGAGAAAGGAAGGAACTCCATGAAAATAGCGTTAGGCAGCGACCACGGCGGTTTTGAACTTAAGGAGGCCATGAAGGAGCGCCTGCTCCAGGCGGGGCACCAGGTGGAGGACTTTGGCTGTCAAAACGCCTGCCCCGTGGACTACCCCGACAAGGCGGAGGAGGTGTGCCGCGCGGTGGCGGCCGGCCAATATGAGCTGGGCATCCTCTTCTGCGGCACCGGGGTGGGCATGTCCATTGCGGCCAACAAGGTCAGCGGCATCCGGGCGGCCCTTTTGGGCAACGTCTTTGCCGCGCGGATGGCCCGGGAGCACAACAACGCCAACGTCCTGTGCCTGGGCGGGCGGGTCACCGGGGTGGAGCTGGCCTGGGAGATGCTGTCCGCCTACTTTGGCAGCAGCTTCAGCGGCGGACGCCACCAGACCCGCAACGATAAAATCCAGCAGATTAAGCCCTAAGGCTTAGACATACGCAGGGTGCGGACCGGGGGAGGCCCCCCCGGTCCCTCTTTCTATCCCAAAGGGAGGGATTTTTGTGGACACGCTTAAAACCATTGCCGTTTTGCACAGCGACTTTCCCCAAAAGTTTGGCATCCCCCGCCAAAGCGGCATGGTGGAGGACCTGTCCGCCGCCGTGGTGCTGGAACCCCCCTACCGCAGCCCGGAGGCCCTGCGGGGGCTGGAGGAATTTTCCCACCTGTGGCTTATTTGGGGCTTTTCCCAGGTGCGCCGGCAGGACTGGTCCCCCACCGTGCGCCCGCCCCGGCTGGGGGGCAACGCCCGGCTGGGGGGGTTTGCCACCCGGTCCCCCTACCGTCCCAATCCCCTGGGGCTTTCCTCGGTGCGCCTTAAAGAAATCCGCCAGGACCCCGCCCTGGGGCCGGTGCTGTACGTGCTGGGGGCCGACCTCATGGACGGCACCCCCATCTACGACATCAAGCCCTATCTCCCCTATGCCGACAGCCACCAGATCGGAAGAGCGTCGTGTAGGGAAAGAG
>CALGIL010000157.1 GCA_937914895.1 uncultured Angelakisella sp. | reverse complement strand
GTTTTGGTGGACCTGCCGGGGACCTATTCCCTGATGGCCCACAGCGCCGAGGAGGAGGTGGCCCGGGATTTTATCTGCTTTGGGGGGGCCGACGCCACCGTGGTGGTCTGCGACGCCACCTGCCTGGAGCGCAACCTGAACCTGGTGCTGCAGACCCTGGAGATCACCGGCCGGGTGGTGGTCTGCGTCAACCTTATGGACGAGGCGGCGCGCAAGGGCATCCGGGTGGACCTGGACGCCCTGCAGGACCGCCTGGGGGTGCCGGTGGTGGCCGCGGTGGCCCGGGCCGGCCGGGGGCTGGATACCCTGATGGACCGGGTGGAGGAGGTGGCGGCGGGGCGCTGGCGGGGCAGACCTATGGCGGTGCCCTATCCGGCGCCCGTCCGGGAGGCCCTTGCCATGGTGGAGCCCCTGGCCGCCCAGTGGACGGCGGGCAGGCTAAGCCCCCGGTGGGCCGCCCTGCGGCTGCTGGAGGGGGACCCCGCCCTGACCCGGCTGCTGGCCCACCACCTGGGCGGCGATGCTGCCGCCAGCCCCAGCCTGTTCCTTCAGGTGGAGCGGGCCCGGGCGCTGCTGGAGGACCAGGGCATCCCCCCCGGGGCCCTTGCCGACCGCCTGGTGGGCGGCATTGTGCAGGCGGCGGAGGAGACGGCGGCCCGGACGGTGCGCTGGCAGGAGGACTGCCTGGACCGGGACCGCCGTCTGGACCGCATTTTTACCAGCCGCCGCACCGGCATTCCGGTGATGATTTTGCTGCTGGGGGTGGTGCTGTGGCTGACCATTGCCGGCGCCAACGCGCCGTCGGCCCTGCTGTCCCGCCTGCTGTTTGGCTTTCAGGGGACGCTGGACCGCTGGGTTTTGGCCCTGGGCGCGCCGGAGTGGCTCCGCGGTGCGCTGGTGGACGGGGTGTACCGGGTGCTGTCCTGGGTGGTGGCGGTCATGCTGCCCCCCATGGCCATCTTCTTTCCGCTGTTTACCCTGCTGGAGGACTTCGGCTATCTGCCCAGGGTGGCCTTTAACCTGGACCACGCCTTTCAAAAGTGCCGGGCCTGCGGCAAACAGGCCCTGACCATGTGGGTGGGGTCCCGGGGGATGCGGATGCCCCCCGTTTGTCCCTGCCGCGGCGCCGGCCAGGGGATTTTGCCGTGGTCCGGTCTTGGGAAGAACCGGATTTTTTGTCAAAAACCGGTTTTGTGACCAGGCTATGACCGGGGCCGCGTATTCTTGTCTTTGGCACACTTGATAAAATATCTCTTGTTTAATGAAATTTAATCCATTGTTCATGCTTTGGTGGTTACTTTTTATGTGAATTTGGTATGATACGCTTAGGGAACCCCCATTGGGCGGCGCGGGGCATCCACTGAAAAACACAGGAGGAGTCCATGGGAAACTATAAAAAAGTTACATCAAAGGATGTCGCCAGGCTGGCCGGCGTATCTCAGTCCACCGTATCCATGGTGCTCAATAACAGCGAGACCGCCTCCTTTTCGGAAGGGACCGTACAGCGGGTGTTTACCGCGGCAAAGGAGCTGGGCTACTCCGTCGGCCGAAAGCGAAGTAAAATCCGCACCCCGGACGGCTTTGGCATTCTGCTGATCGTCTGTCCCTCGGTGACCAATCCCTACTATGCCAGCATCGTCCATACCATTGCGTTTTACGCTCAGGCCCAGGGGCTGCTGCCCATGTTTTTTGATACCTTCCGGGACCCCCGCAACGAGTCGCGGGTGGCCGAGGCCGTCAAAAACCTGTCGGTCAGCGGCCTTATCTGTCTGGGCGCGCCCGCCATGCCGGACGCGGTGTATCACCTGGCGCAGCAGGTCCCCATGGTCATCATTGACGATAAACAGGACAACCCCTGCGCGGACCTTATCGAGCTGGACGGCGTCAAGGTGGGCACCGTCATGGGCAGACATTTGCTGTCCCTGGGCCACAGGACCGCGGCCTATCTCTCGCCGTCCCTAAAGGACCCCCGGGCGCCCCAAAACCGCAGGCTGGAGGGGCTGCGCGCCGCCTGGGCCGAAGCGGGCCTGCCCCCGGACCAGGTTGTGGCCTTTGACGCCGAGGACGACCTTCTTCCGGGCCGGACGGGCAGCGACGAATATATGGCGGGGTTCCGGCTGTCCAGGCGGGCGGCGGAGCACCCCGGCATCACCGCCATGGCGGGCTTTAACGACATGGTGGCCTACGGCATTTTGGATTCCCTGCTGGACCTTGGGTACCACATCCCCCAGGATTATTCGGTCTGCGGGTGCGACAACATCCTGTTTTCCAATATGCGCGGGGTGGGCCTGACCACAGTGGAGCACTTTGCCGCCGAAAAGGCCCGGGACGCGGTGGATATTCTGGTCCGGCGCATGGGCATGGGGGCCGAGGGAGAGACCCCGCCCAGGACCCACCGGGTGGAGTATGAGCCCCAGCTCATTGTCCGGTCCAGCACCGGGGCCAGCCGCCCGGCCGATGGAAAATAGGCCGCGGCCAACATAAAACCGGATGTAAAGCCGGCGTCCCGTGGACGCCGGCTTTTTGGCGCACATACCGGACAGCCCGCCCCTCATATGGTTGGAACAAAGCAGGGAAAGGGGGCGCGGACATGAGGGAAAAAACCGCCCGCGGGCCGCGGGAGGAGTATGCCGTTACGGTGGAGGGCCGGGGGGACCGGGGTTATGGGGACCTGGTGCGGGCGCTGCTGACGCCGCCCTTGCCCCATGAGGAGGAGGAGCCGCCGTGAGGCCGGGGGACTGGCGGGCGGCCCTGTATCTGCGGCTGTCCAAGGAGGACGGCGGGGGCGAAAGCGCCAGCATTGCCGGCCAGCGGGCCATGCTGCGGGCCTTCGCCCGGGAACAGGGCTTCTCTGTCCACGACGAGTATGCGGACGACGGCTACACCGGCACAAACTTTGACCGCCCCGCCTTTCGCCGGATGATCGGGGACATCGAGGTGGGCCTTGTCAACCTGGTGCTGGTCAAGGACCTGTCCCGCCTGGGCCGGGATTACATCCGGGCAGGGCAGTACACCGAGCTCTACTTTCCCGCCAAGGGGGTGCGCCTTGTGGCCCCCGGGGATGGGTATGACTCCCTGGGGGCCGGGTCGGACATCCTGCCCTTCCGCCACGTGGTCAACGAGCTGTACGCCCGGGACGCCTCCCGGAAGATCCGGGGGGCCCTGTCCGCCAAAATGCGGGCCGGGGCCTTTATCGGCAGCTTTGCCCCCTACGGCTACCAAAAGGACCCGTCAGATAAAAACCATCTCATCCCCGACCCGGTGGCCGCCACGGTGGTGGTGCGCATCTTTGCCCTGGCGGGGGAGCACGCCCCCGCCGAGATCGCGGAGCTTCTTACCGGGGAGGGAATTCCTTCCCCCCTGGCCCGCCGCATGGCCCTGCACCCCGGCCTGTATGGGGACCGGGAGCCGCCCCGCGGATGGTCCGCGTCGGGGGTGCGCAAAATCCTGACCAACCCCGCCTATCTGGGCCATACAGTCCAGGGCAGAACCACCAAGGTGTCCTTTAAGGGCGGCGCCGCGGTGTACAATCCCCGGGAAAACTGGGTGGCAGTGGAGAATACCCACACCCCCTTAGTCACCCGGGAATGCTGGGAGGCGGCGGGGCGGGGGCTGCGCCGGCGCGCCAGGCCCGCCCGGGGGGATTTTCACAACCTGTTTTCCGGCCTTGCCTTCTGCGCCGACTGCGGCAGCCCCATGTCCACGGTGGGCACCCGAAAAAAGGGCTCCCCCGCCAGCCTTGCCTGCGGTGCCTACAAGGCCGGGGGGCGGGCGGCCTGCACCAACCACTTCATCGACTATAACGCCCTGTGCGATTTGGTGCTGGATGCCCTGGGGCAGGCGGCGCCGCCGGAGGAACGGGAGGCCCTGGCGGAAGACCTGTGTGAGG
>CALGIL010000156.1 GCA_937914895.1 uncultured Angelakisella sp. | reverse complement strand
CATATTGTTGATTTGTTTGCAAGGTGGGCATCACTCTTCAGCTGGTGTGACGGTCGGCTGCCCGCCTTGCAAACAAATCAACAATATGTCATGATTCGACAAGATATTACAAAGTGTAAACCAAAAAAGAGACCGTTTTGCCCCGGGAGGCCCTGTCCGGAAAAACCCGTTGACACAGGGGGCCCAAACGGGTATAATGACCCTGTTCATATACAAGCGGCAAAGAAGGGAACCAGCGCCGCCCCCCGCCCCCGAGAGAAAAGGACCCTGGCTGGAAGTCCTTGGGCGGAAGCGCCGCAAGCCGTCCCGGAGCCCCGCCCGAAACAAGGGCCGGCGGATTGGAACACGTTACCGTTCCCGCGAGTGGCACTGCCCCATGGGCGGTGCAAACCGGGTGGTACCACGGAGGTGTTTGAGGCTTTCGTCCCAGTATAGAGTGGGACGGAAGCCTTTTTTTGCCATTTGCCTTCCTGCGCGAAGGCGGGCCCCGCCATGGGGGAGAAGAGAGAAAAAGGAGCGAAAAGCAATGGAATGGACCGGACTTAACCAGCTGCGGGAGGAGTTCCTCCGCTTTTTTGAAAGCAAGGGGCACACCCGGCTGCCATCGGCCTCCCTGGTGCCCCAGGACGAGGCCAGCCTGCTGCTCATCAACGCGGGCATGGCGCCGCTGAAGAAATATTTTATGGGTCTTGCCACCCTGCCGGGGGGCAGCAAGCGGGCCACCAGCTGCCAAAAGTGCATCCGCACCCCGGATATTGAAAACGTGGGGCACACCGCCCGCCACGGCACCTATTTTGAGATGCTGGGCAACTTTTCCTTTGGGGATTACTTTAAGGAGGAGGCCACCGCATGGGCGTGGGAGTTTTGCACCCAGGTGCTGAAGATGCCGGCGGATAAGCTGTATGTGTCGGTGTTCCAGGACGACGACGAGGCCTATGACATCTGGACGAAGCGCCGGGGCGTGGCCGAGGACCACATGGTGCGCCTGGGCCGCGCCCCGGCGCTTCGTCCAGATGTCATAGGATAACTTTTGGGAGATTGGCGCCGGCCCCTGCGGCCCCTGCTCCGAAATTTACTTTGACCGCGGGCCGGAGCACGGCTGCGGCAAGGCGGACTGCAAGGTGGGCTGCGACTGCGACCGCTATGTGGAATTCTGGAACCTGGTGTTCACCCAGTTCGATTCCGACGGCAAGGGCAATTACACCCCCCTGGAGCACGCCAACATCGACACCGGCATGGGCCTGGAACGCCTGGCCTGCATCATGCAGGGGGTGGACAACCTCTTTGAGGTGGACACCATCCAAAATATTATGAACCACGTTTTGGACATTGCCGGGGTAGAGTATAAAAAGGACCCCGCCGCCGACGTCTCCATCCGGGTCATCACCGACCACATCCGCTCCACCACCTTCCTCATCGGGGACGGGGTGGTGCCCCAAAACGAGGGGCGGGGCTATGTGCTGCGCCGGCTGCTGCGCCGGGCCGCCCGCCACGGCCGCCTGCTGGGCATTAAGGAGCCCTTTTTGTACAAGGTGTGCCAGACGGTCATTGGCGAAAATACCAGCGCCTACCCCGAGCTTGCCCAAAACCAGGACTACATTGTCAAGGTCATCCGCATGGAGGAGGAGCGCTTTGCCAAGACCATCGACGGCGGGCTTAGCATCTGCGAAAGCATCCTCCAAAAGCTGGAGGCCTCCGGGCAGACGGTCTTCCCCGGGGACGAGGCCTTTAAGCTGTACGACACCTATGGCTTCCCCATCGACCTGACACGGGAGATCTGCGCCGAGCGGGGCCTGACTGTGGACCAGGAGGGCTTTGACGCCCATATGCAGGTCCAGCGGGAGACCGCCCGGGAGGCCACCCGGGCCGCCCTGGGCGACGTGGCCTGGACCGAGGACATCCTGCGGGAGCTGGACATCACCACCCGGTTTGTGGGCTACACCGCCCTGGAAGCCGACGCAAAGGTGCTGGCCTTGGTGGTGGACGGCCAGCTGGCCGACAGCATTGGGGAGGGGGACCTTGCCACCGTGGTGCTGGGTGAGACGCCCTTTTATGCCGAGGGCGGCGGCCAGGTGGGGGACACCGGTGTCATTGCCGGGCCGGGCTTCCGCTTTGTGGTGGAGGACTGCAAGCATTCCGCCACCGGGCACACCGTCCACATGGGGCGGATGGAAGCGGGAATTCTGTCCGCCGGGGACGCCGTCACCGCGTCGGTGGATGCGGAGCGCCGTCGGTCCATCATGCGCAACCACAGCTCCTGCCATCTGCTGCAAAAGGCCCTGCGGACGGTGCTGGGCGACCATGTGCACCAGGCGGGCTCCTATGTGGACGACAAGGTCTGCCGGTTTGATTTTTCCCACTTTTCGGCCATGACGCCCCAGGAGCTGGCCGCGGTGGAGGATCAGGTCAACGGGATGATTCTGGAGGCAAACCCCGTCACCGCCGCCGAGATGTCCATCGACGAGGCCAGGGCCATGGGGGCCATGGCCCTGTTTGGCGAAAAATACGGCGACCGGGTGCGGGTGGTAAACATGAACGGCCGGTCCATAGAGCTTTGCGGCGGCACCCATGTGACCAACACCGCCCAGCTGGGGCTGTTCCGCATCCTGCGGGAATCCTCGGTGGCGGCGGGGGTCCGCCGCATTGAGGCCACCACCGGCTGGGGGGTCCTGGGGCTGATGCGGGAGGAGGAGGAGCTGCTGCACACCGCCGCCGCCAGCCTGAAGCTGAACAGCACCGCCGAGCTGGGGGATAAAATCCGCCAGCTGGTGGCCGAAAGCAAGGAGCGGGAGCGGCGCATCGCCGAGTTTGAGGAGCGCCTTGCCTCCATCAAGGTGGAGGGGCTTGTGGATAACGCCATGCGCATCGGCGACCTGCGCATCGTCTCCGCCTCCATTGCCGGCGCCCAGCCGGAGCTGCTGCGGCTGATGTGCGACAACGCCAAGGCCCGGGTTCCCGGGGTGGTCATCGTCCTGACCAGCGTCAGCGGCGGCAAGGGCACCGTGGCCGCCGCCTGCGGCGCCAAAGCGGTGGCCGCCGGCGTCCACGCGGGCCAGATTGTCAAGGCCATCTGCGCCCTGACCGGGGGCAAGGGGGGCGGCCGCCCCGACAGCGCCATGGGCGGCGCCAGCGACATCTATAAAATTGACGAGGCGGTGGCCCAAATCCCCGACATGGTGCGGGCGGCGGTGGGCCGGTCCTGAGGCGCCCGTGCCCAAAGGGCAGCCGATAAACCGTCAGGCGGCGGGGCCTTGCGCACCGCCCAAAACAAAAAAAGGAGGAAGTCCCATGTCCGACTGTATTTTTTGCAAAATTGCCGCCGGGGAGATCCCCTCCGACCGGGTGTACGAGGATGATGTTTGCGTGGCCTTTCGGGACCTTGACCCCCAGGCGCCCGTCCACCTGCTGGTCATCCCCAAGGTCCATGTGGACGGCGCCGACGCCGTCACCGGGGACAACAGCGGCCTTGTGGCCCATATCTTTGAGGTCATCCCCGGCCTGATGCGGGGGCAGGGGGTGTCCGGCGGCTTTCGGGTGGTGACCAACGTGGGGCAGGACGGGGGCCAAAGCGTGCGGCACCTGCACTTCCATGTGCTGGGGGGCAGGGCCCTGGGGTGGCCCCCGGGCTGACCCGCCCAAAGCGGGACAGACGCCGCCCCCTTGGCGGGGGCAAAGCGCGGCACCCATTTCGCGGGCCTGCCGGGGGTCCCCCTGGGCGGGCCTTTGGGCTTAGGGGCGGGGGCTTGTGCCCGCCCCCTGTAAAACCGGGTGGTGACAGCGATGAAGCGACCCCTTTTTACCTTTGCGCTGCTGCTGATGGCCGGCATGGCCGCCCTGGCCCGGTGGGGCCTGTGGCTGGCCCTGGCCGCGGTCCCAGGCGGGGTGTTTCTGGCCATGCTGCTTCCCGGGTGGGAAAAGCGCCGGCGGGACGCCCTGCTGGGCTGTGTCTGCGCCGCGTTTTTGTCCGCCGTTTTGGTGCTGGGGGTCTTTGACGCCCGCCTGGCCCATGCCGCGGCGTATAAGGGCACGGACATTTCCTTTACCGGATATGTGGCCGAAACAAGCGCCTACGACAGCGCCCTTGCCCTGGTGCGGGCGGACAGCCCCCAGCTTGGCAGGGCCGACATCTGGATGACCAGCTATGACGAGGACGGGCTGGAGGCGGGGGACTGGATTGCCGGGGAGGCCCGGATCACCGGTGCCCGGGCCGACGGCCGGTCCTTTTTGTCCGGGGGCGTCACCCTGACGGCCCGGTCCACAGGGCTGCGCCTTACCCAGCCTGGCCGGGGGCTGCTGTGGCGGGCGGCCCGCCTGCGCGGCCGGCTGGCCGGGGAGCTGCTGGACGCCCACCCCGCCCCGGGCACCCAGGTGCTGGCGGGGCTGCTGTTTTCGGAGCAGTCCCGCCTGGAGGACAGCGCCCGGCGTGCTATGGAGCGCGCCGGCACGGCCCATCTTTTGTCGGTGTCCGGGCTGCACCTGTCCATTGCGGTGGGCTGGGTGCTGTGGGTCTGCGGCCGCCTGGGGCTGGGGCGCTGGACCACCCTGGCCACCTCCGCGGCCTGTGTGCTGCTGCTGTGCGCCATGGCGGGCTTTCGCACCTCGGTGCTGCGGGCGGCGGTGATGACCCTGTTGTGGCTGCTGGGCCGCGCCATTGGCCGGCGGTCGGACAGCCTTACCTCCCTGGGGGCGGCGGCCTGTGTCCTGGTGGTCCTGTGTCCGCCCGCCCTGGATACCGCGGGGTTCCGTATGTCCTTTTGCGCCACCCTGGGGGTGGCGGCCCTGGCGGGGCCCCTGACCGACGGGTGCGTCACCTGGTGGGAGGGCCGCTTTGGCCGCCGGGACGGATGGGTCCGGGATCTCTGCGCCGCCCTGGCCGTCCCCCTGTCCGCCCAGGTGGGGCTGGCGCCGGTGTTTTTGCTGGAGACGGGGTACCTGCCGGTGTACGGTGTGGCCGCCAACATGGCCGTCTCGGTGCTGGTTTGGCCGGCCCTGCTGCTGGGGGCATTGGCGGCCCTCTGCCTCTGGCTGGCGGGCCCTGCCGCCCCGGCCCTGCTGCTGCTGGACGGGGCCTCCTGGCTGTGCCAGGGGATTTTGGCCATCTGCCGGTTTTTTGCGGGGCTGCCCTTTGCCGTTCTGCCCCTGCAGCTGCCCCACCAGTGGGGGGCGGTGCTGGGCATGGCGGGGGCCGTTGCCGCCTGCGTGCTGCTGCGCCTGGAGGGCCGGCGCCTGGGCCGGGTGCTGGGCGTGTCCCTGGCCCTCTGCCTGGGGCTGGGCCTGGGCGGGGCCCTGTATACCCGGGATAAAATCATCGTCACCGCCGCCCCCGGGGGCACCGTGGCGGTGCGCAGGGGGTCCATGGCCGTGCTGCTGTACGGCGGGGAGGACCAGTATAGCAGCGATAGGACGGAGGAGCTTTTGCTCCGGGCGGGCCTGTCCGACGTGGAGCTGCGGGTGCTGGCCCGGCCCTGGGACGCCACCCCCCAAGGGGACCTGAGGGCGGCGCTGACCTTTGGGCCCAGGGTGCTGCTGGCCGCCCCCGCCGCCGTACGGGAGGGGCTGCCCCGGCCCCTAGACGGGGTGGAGGTGCTGCCCCTGTCCGCCACCCCGGTGGAGGTGTGGCCCGGGGCGCTGTTGTCCGCCCCGGGGGACGGCCAGACCCTGCTGGACGCGGGGCGGGAAAAGGTGCTGAAATGTTGGGCGGGTTATGGTATAATAACAGAAGCCGACCTCCCGCCGGACCTGACCCTGCTTGTGGACCTGGCGGGAAATATGTACTCCCCCGGCCGCCGGGCGCACATCCTGCGCCTTTGGACCGGGGACAGCGTGGCGGTGCTGAAGGGGGGATAGGCCATGGTGCTGCGGGACGCGGCCGCGCTGCGGCAGCAGGCAAAGGAACAGTTGCTCCCGGTGTACCTCCTTCACGGCGAGGATACCCCCCGGGTGGAGGCCGCCGCCAAATGGCTGGCGGAGCAGGCCCTGGACGCCTTTCCCGAGGCCAACTACTCCGTCTTTGACGGCAGGAGCGGCCTGGACCTGGACGCCCTGGCCCAGGCGGTGTGGTCCATGCCCTTTTTGGCGGCCCGGCGGTGCGTGCTGCTGGACGACCTGGCGGTGGACGCCCTGGGGGCGGTGCAGGCGGACAAGCTGTGGCAGCTGCTGGAGGACCTGTCCCCCGACACCACCCTGATCATCACGGTGCGCACCCAGCCCCTTGCCCTGAAGAAAAAGGGCCGGGGCAGCAAGCTGGCCGCGGTCTGCGACAAGGCGGGGGGCGTCTGCGCCTTTCCCCGTCAGGGCCGCGCCGGCACCCTGCGCATCATCGGGCAGCTGGCCAAAGCGGGGGGCTGCGCCATAGACGACGGGGCCGCGGGTTTGCTGGCGGATTACTGCGCCCTGGACCCCAGCCGTATCCAAAGCGAGATGGGCAAGCTGTGCGCCTATGGGGCGGGCCGCGCCATCACCCGGGAGGATGTGGAAAAGCTGGTGGAGCCCACCGCCGACGCCCGGGTGTTTGACCTATCGGACAAGGTGGTCCGGGGGGACCTCTCCGGCGCTCTGGAGACGGTGGACAGCCTTTTATTCCAGCGGGAGCCCCCGGTGACGGTGTTGTCCATTTTATCCATGGCCTTTGTGGATATGTACCGGGCGGCGGTGGCCCGGCGCGCCGGGGTGGCCGAGGCCGAGGCCAAAAAGGCCTATGGCTATGGCGGCACCGGCTTTCGGTACACCAAGGGGCTGGAGCACCAGCGGCGCTATACCCTGGCCCAGTTGGAGGCCGCCCTGGGGATTCTGGCCGACGCCGACTCCCGGATGAAGAGCACCGGGGCCAACCCGCGAACCACCCTGGAGGCCGCCGTCGTGGACGTCTTTTGCTGCCTCCGCCCAAAGTGACCATGGGGCAAAGCCCTGCCGGGGATTTGCCGGCCCATGGCGGCGGAAGGTTTTTGCTGCCTCCGCCCAAAGTGACCATGGGGCAAAGCCCTGCCGGGGATTTGCCGGCCCATGACGGCGGAAGGTTTTTGCCGTCCACATCCAAACTGACTGCGGGAGGAAGCCCATGCTGAAAATTCGCCAGCCCATCATTGTGGAGGGGCGGTATGACAAGGCCAAGCTTGCCTCCCTGGTGGACGCCACCATCATTACCACGGACGGGTTTGATATTTTTCGGGATAAGGAAAAGCTGGACATGATCCGCCGGCTGGCCCGGCGGGACGGCGTCATTGTCCTCACCGATTCGGACCGCGCCGGGTTCCTCATCCGGAATTACATTGCCGGGGCGGTGCCGCCGGACCGGATCATCCACGTCTACATCCCCGAGATCTTGGGCAAGGAGCCCCGCAAGCCCCGCCCCTCGGCCCAGGGGACCCTGGGGGTGGAGGGAATGCCCGCCGACATCCTGCGCCGGGCGCTGCTGCGGGCGGGGGTGACCCCGGGGGGTGAGGAGCCGGAGCCCCTGCCGGGGGCCATCACCAAGGCGGACCTGTACCGCCTGGGGCTTTCCGGCGGGCCGGACAGCGCCGCGCTGCGCCGCCGGCTGCTGAAGGAACTGGACCTGCCCGGGGCTTTAAGCGCCAACGCCATGCCCGGGGTGCTGTCCCGGCTGATGACCCTGGCCCAGCTGGAAACGGAAATGACGCGGCTGCGGGGGAGGTGACCCAAGGTGCATCTGTACAGCCTCAGCTTTTTATTTGTGCTGCTGCCCCTGTCGGCCCTGGCGTATTACGCGGTGGGCCGGCGGTATAAGGTGCTGGCCCTGTTTGTCATCTCCCTGTACTTTATGGCCAGCCTGTCCTATTTGGGCCTTGCCATTATGCTGGCCAGCGTCATTGTGGACTACCTGCTGTCCAAGCCGGTGTACAGGTACGGCAAGGGGCACCCCGCCGCCAAAACGGCGCTGTTTGTCTGTGCCGCCAAAAACATTCTGCTGTTTGTGGCCTTGTCCTCGGTCAGCCAGCTGGAGTACATCGCCATGCCGGTGGGGGTCATCGTCTACTGCTTTACAAGCCTTGGGTATGTGGCGGACCTTTACAACGGCGAGACCCAGCCCGCCCCCAACTTCTATGAATTCGGGCTGTTCTGCTGCTTCTTCGGCAAGCTGTACGTGGGGCCCATCATCTCCTACCAAAATTTTTCCAACCAGCTGAAAAGCTTTCGCCCCTCCATGTCCAAGGTCAGTCAGGGGGTGGTGTGGCTGCTCCACGGCCTGGGCAAAAAGGTGCTGCTGGCCGACGGCGTCACGGCCCTCTGCGAGGAGTTTCGGGCCATCCCCACCGCGGACAAGACGGTGCTGTCGGTGTGGATGCTGGTGGTCTGCGCGGTGTTTTCCGCTTACTACACCCTGTCGGGCTTCAGCGATATGGCCCGGGGGGTGGGGGCTATTTTCGGCCTGGATCTGCCGGAAAACTTCCATTACCCCCTGCAGGCCCAGTCGGTTACCGACTTCTTCTCCCGCTTTAACATTTCGGCCAACCGCTTTGTCCGCAAATATATCTATCAGGCCCTGGGGGCCGAGGACAACGGACCTCTGTCCACCACCCTCAACATCATGCTCATCACCATGCTTATGGGCCTGTGGTACGGCATCCGCCTCAACCTGCTGGTGTGGGGGTCCTTTTTGGGGGTCTTTATTGTGCTGGAAACCCTGTTTGAGGAGGGCTTCCAGAAGATCCCCCTCTTTTTCCGCTATGTCTACACCTTTACCATGGTCATTCTCTCCTTTGTCTGGTACAGCAGCTTTTCCTTAAGCCAGGCGGGGTTTTATTTGCAGACCATGCTGGGGCTGCGCACCGTCCCGCTCCTCCAGGCCCTCAGCGGTGCCGCCTACGCCCCCTTTGTCAACGAGCACTGCCTGTACCTGCTGGGCTCCAACTGGCTGCTGCTGGCGGCCTGCGCCCTCTTCTGCACCAGCGGCGTCACCTCCCTGGGGCACCGGTTCCAGCGGCGGTTTGCCAAAACCTCGGTGGCGGTGTCCCTGGGGGCCAACCTGGCCCTGACCGGGCTGGTGCTGACGTTTTTGGTCTAGGGCGGCGCCGCGGATGCCTGGCGGGGCGCCGCCCAGGAAAGGAGGATGGGGATGAAGCAAAAGCGAATTTTGGGCCTTGTGTTTTTGGCACTGTTTTTGACGGCGGCGGCCGCCACCTTTGCCGCGGCCCCCGGCGCCGCGGCGGACCTGCTGCGCCAGGACTGGGACCATCCCGCCGCCCTGGCCCAGAACATGGAGCTGTTTTTTAAGGACCATATGCCCTTTGCCCCCCAGATGCGGGACCTGTACCTGGAGGTGCGGATGCTGGGCGGCAACCGGGAGATGGATGGGGTTTTTCTGGCGGAGGACGGCCTGGTGGAAAAGTTTGCTCCGCCCCAGCCCGATTATGGGGCCGCCAATACCCAGGCCATTTTGGACTTTGTCCAGACGGGGGGCACCCCCGCCTTCCTTATGGTGGTGCCCACCGCCAGCGCCATCTATCAGGACCGCCTGCCCGCCAACACTCCTTTATACAACCAGCGGGCCTATCTGGAAAGCCTGTCCGCCGAGCTGGCCGGGAGCATGACCGTGGCGGACGTCTACCTGCCCCTGTACTACGCCCGGGACCAGTATCTGTACTACCGCACCTCCCCCCAGCTGACCTCCCTGGGGCAGCTGACGGTGTACCAAAACCTGGCCAAGCGCCTGGGCTTTACGCCCCGACCCCTGGAGGAATTTGTGCTGTCCCGGGTGCCCGACCCCTACTATGGCCCCCTGTACGCCCAGTGGG
>CALGIL010000155.1 GCA_937914895.1 uncultured Angelakisella sp. | reverse complement strand
GGTTCTAAGTAGAAGTGTAGCTTAAAAGTAAGCTGGTCACGAAGAGCATCTCTTTCCTGATAAATTCAGGAAAGAGATGCTCTCCGTATATAAAAAGCAAATGCCCGGCCCCTTCCCGGTAAAAAGCAGCCTTCTTCAGAAAGTACGGGGAGCCTTGCCCCCAAAAGTATATCTGGAGTACCGTTTCCACATCAATAAAAAGCGAAAAAGGCAGCATAAAAGCGCAGGCCCGGAACTTGGTTCCGGGCCTGCGACTTGAATACAAACCGTGCTTTTTTACTCCCCGTGCCCGTCGGCTTCAAAATGGTCCCGCAGAATGCCCACCGCACGCTTTTCGATGCGGGATACATAGGACCGGCTGATGCCCAGCTGCTTTGCCACCTCCCGCTGGGTCAGGGGCCGGCGGTTGTCCAGACCGTACCGCAGGGCGATGATGGTCTGTTCCCGGGAGTCCAGGCAGGAGTCGATGTATTCGCGCAGCTGCCGGGCCTTCATCTGCAGGTCGATTTTGCCGACGATGTCCTCCTCCTCGGACATGATGTCCAGCAGGGTCAGCTGGTTGCCCTCCCGGTCGGTGTCGATGGGGTCGTTGATGTACACATCGCAGGCGCTTTTGCGCTTGGACCGGAAGTTCATGAGTATTTCATTTGCTACCCTATGCCCGTTGACACGGCGTCGTCCACCGCCAGGGCGGGGGCCGGCCCCTGGTGCAGCCGGCGGGACATGCGGTCCAGCCGGAAGGTCTGCCAGGCTTTCATCACCACATTGATGGCCAGAATGACCAGGGATACGGCCACGGCGCTTTCCCAGGTGCCCTGGTCGTTGTAGGCCGTAATCTGCAGCGCCAGGGTCATGGTCCGGGAGTTGTACAGCATGGATACCGCCGAAATGGTGATCATGGAGTTGGTAAAGAAGTAGACGAATACGTCGGTGATCATCTTGCGGCTGTTGGGGATGATGACGTCAAACAAAACGTTGAAATTACTTCCCCCTAGGGTGCGGCAGATGGCCTCCAGGTTGGGATTCAGCAGCTTGAAGTGGCTGATGACCATCATGTAGGGGGAGCCGAAGAAGTGGATGATGTTGACAATAACTAAAATGAGCAGGGTACTGTACAGCGGCGTGCCCCGGAAAAAGAGGGCGAAGGACAGGCCTAAGGCAAGGCCGGGGATGGCCAGGGACACCATGTACAGCCCGTGGGTAATCTTTTTAAAAAGATGCAGCCCGTTTTTATTGCGCACATAGACATATCCGGCGGCAAAGGCAAGGACGGTGCCCAAAAGGCCGGTGAGCAGGGAAATGACCACCGAGTTGCCCACCAGCTTGCCCAGGGCCCCCACCGAGATGATCCGGCGGAAGTGCCGGAGCGTAAGCCCCAGGTCGTAGGGCCAGGCCCGCACAAAGGGCGCCACGCAGATGATCAGGATGGGCAGGACGACGCAGAAGGTCAGCAGGGCAAAGGGGATCTTCTGCAGGAGGTGAAAGGGGCCGGAATCCACCTTTCGCAGGTTGTGGGAGGCCGACACCTGCTTTTTGCTGAAGTAGAGGATGTCCAGCAGGTAGACCAGGATGGCGGGCATCAAAATCATGGTGCTGTAAATGGCCCCCTTGGAAAAATCCAGCATCCCAATAACGTTTTTATAAAAGAGCAGGGGCAGAATGGAATAGGTGCCCCCCACCGACAGGGGAATTCCGTAGTCGGTAAAAATCATGGTAAAGCAGACTGCAAAGGCGGAAAAAACGGCGTACTTCATAATGGGCAGCACAATGTCCCAAAAGCGCCGCAGGGGCTTGGCCCCCAGGATGACGGCATTTTCAAACAGCCGCCCGTCCAGGTTGGCAAAGGCCTGGGACAGCACTAAAAACGCAATGGGAAAGGCGTAAAAAAAGCTGCCCATGACAATGCCCAGGGGCCCGTAAATGGGCAGCTGAAAGCCCAAAAAACGGGTGAAAATGCCCATTTTGCCAAAGAGGTAGACAATGACGATGCCGTGGGTGATGGAGGGCACCAGCATGGGCAGAATGGCCAGAAAGCGAAACAGCCGCCTTGCCCGGTCCCCCAGCTTCAGCTCCACAATGTAGGCGAAGAAAAAGGCGGCGCCAATGGCGATGGCGCAGGAGAGCAGGGTCACCTTGATGGAATTCCACAGGGCCTGCTTGGTGGCGCGGCTGGACAGGGTGGTCACAAAGCCCCGGTAAAAGGGCTCGTAATCCACCGACTTTGCCAGCAGGGTCAGCATGGGCAGAATCATGTTGACGCAGATGACGGCCACCAGCAGCGTCAGGGTCAGCGCCGTGCCGGTCCGGCCGCTTTTTTGGGCGGAGGCGCGGCTCATGATACCCCACCGCCGGTTCCGTTTAAAGCGAGGATGTACTTGGCGCGCTTGTCAATCTGGTCCACGATGAAGGTATGGATGAAGGGGTCCCCCGACGCGTTGCGGTACAGGTCCCGGGGGGTGGCGTCGGCCACCATGGCCCCCTGGCGCATCAAAAAGACCCGGTCGCTGAGCATAAAGGCCTCCTCCTGGTCGTGGGTGACCATGACCATGGTGATGCCAAACTGCCGCTGCAGCTCCTTCAGCTCACCGCTCAGGTCCACCTTGACCATGGCGTCCAGGGCGGAAAAGGGTTCGTCCAGCAGCATCAGGTCCGACCCCAGCACCAGGGACCGGGCGATGGCGGCCCGCTGCTGCATGCCGCCGGAAAGCTGGGACGGGTACTTGTCAATGGATTTGCCCAGCTTCAGAGTGTTCAGTGAATTCATCACCCGCTCCCGAATTTCGGGAGCGGGCATTTTTTTCAGCTTCAGCCCATAGGCCACGTTGTCGTACAGGGTCATGTGGGGGAACAGGGCGTAATCCTGAAAGACGATGGAAAAACCGCGTTTGTCCGGCGGCTGGCGGGTGATGTCCTCCCCCCGGTGGTATACCTTGCCCGAGGAGGGGGCCTCCAGCCCCATGAGCACCCGCAGCAGGGTGGTTTTGCCGCAGCCGCTGGGGCCCAGGATGGAGACGAACTCCCCCTTTTCCACCCGGCAGGTGATGTCCTTTAGGGCGTGCTGCGGGCCGAAGTATTTGTTGATCCCCTCCAGGCGGATCAAATCACTCATAGCGCTCACTCCACTTTGCGGAAATGCCGGCCTTTACCTCGGGGTCGGAGATCCCCTCCATATTGAGGTACCGGAAGTTGTCGGGGTAGCTGCCCCGGTTTTCGCCGCCCTCCAGGACGGTCAGGTTGTAGTTGTTAAAGACGGCGTTGCCCTCGGGGGAGGTGATGGCCTTCATGACCTCCAGGACAAAGTCGGAGGGCTCCGCGGTGCGGTTGACCAGCAGCACGGTGTCAAAGTCGTAGGGGGCGCCTTCTTCGGCAAACAGGGTTTTGACCGGCTTGCCCTGTTCCTCCAGCAGCAGGCCCTCATAGTCGATGCCAAGGCCGATGGCGGCCTCGCCCATCTCCACCATGGAGGAGGGCACCGACCCGGATTCCCCAAACAGCATAATGTTTTCCCGCAGCTTGTCAAAGTATTCCCAGCCGGCCTCCTCGCCGTACAGGTTTAAAATGCCCAGCACAAAAAAGTAGCCGGTGGAGGAGCTGTTGGGGTTGGACATGACAATTTGTCCCTTGTAGATGGGGTTGAGTAAGTCCTCGTAGGAGGCGGGCTCCGGCAGGCCCAGCTTTTGCAGCTCGTTTGTGTTGACCATGATGGCCCCGGCCCAGACGCCGTTGGGCAGCACCACGCTGTCGGGGTCGCGGAACTCCTGCAGATAGGTGGTGTCGGGGGTATAGGCGCGCAGCAGGCCCTCCTTCTTCAGGGTGTTGGCATAGCCGCTGGAAAGCGAGAGCAGAATGTCGGTGTCGGTGCTGCGGCCCTCGGCCTGAATCCGCGCCGCCAGCTTGCCGCTGGACAGATAGGTCATGTTGATTTCGGCGCCGGGGAACTTATCCCGAAGCCACTCAAGCTGGGCGGCCTGCTGTTCCTCATAGTTGCAGCTGAGAATGTTGACCACCTTTTTGCCGCCCGGGGGGGCGCTTCCCTCCGCCGGGGGGGTATTGCCGCATCCGGCCAGGGCGCCCAGGCACAGGGCGGCGGCCAGCGCTGCTGTCAGCAGCTTGCTCCAATGCTTCATACTGTTTCCTCCTTACTCCATACGTTCTGTTTTTATGTACGTTCGGCCAGGGGCCTTCTATAATACGCCGGCCTCCTGGTGAAAAAGCCGGCGTACCTGCCCGGTACTCGCCTGTGGAATGGGAACCCTTTAACCGAAGCCGGCCTTCCCATGCAGTGGGACCGGCGCACCCGTCAGAGCTGCGCCCGTGGGCCATCAAAATGTGACAACTTCATTATATAATAAAGTTGTCGTTGATGCAAGAGATGCAATAAAATTCAAAATTTGTTTACGATTGGCCGGGCCGCGCTTTTGGGGCAAGAGGACAGCCCCATCCCGCATAGAATGTCAGGAGGGGTGAGGTTATGTCGAAAGAGCGCGCAGTGTTGCACTGGCCGGAAGAGGAGGACCGTTTGCATGAACTGCTGCATGAACTTGCAGCCTGGCAGGCGGAGCATACGGTATGCGCCCTGGGAGAGCACCGGATGGAGGGGGCGGACCCCCGGGGGGACGACCGGTGAGGCAGCCGCCCCCCAAAGGACAGGACGGCAGAAAAATTGCCATTTACGCCAGAAAATCCAAGGTGACCGAGTCGGGCAAAAGCGTGGAAAATCAGATCAGCCGCTGCAAGGCCTACGCCGCCCTTAAATTTGACGCGGGGGAAGAGGACCTGGTGGTCTTCCGGGACGAGGGCCTGTCCGGCTATTACGCCGACCGCCCCCAGTACCAGCAGATGCTGGAGGAGATCCGCCGGGGGCATATTAAGGGCGTCATCTGCTATAAATTCGACCGCATCAGCCGCCGCACCCTGGACCTGTTGGGCCTGGTGGAGCAGCTGCGCCAGCGGGACGTGGCCTTTGTCTCCTGCACCGACGAGGTGGATACCGCCAGCCGGACGGGCAAGATCGTCATGTCCCTGCTGGCATCCATCGCGGAGTTTGAGCGGGACATCATTGCCGAGCGCGTGGCCGACAACCTTTACGAGCTGGCAAAGGACGGCCGGTGGCTGGGAGGAACACCCCCCACCGGTTTTCGCTCCCGGCCGGAGACGTCGGCTGCCCGGGGCAAAAAGACGGTGGTCCACCACCTGGAGCCGGTGGAGGAGGAGCTGGCGGCGGTGGCGGGGCTGTACCGGCAGTTTCTGCGCTGCCGCAGTCTGCGGGGGACGGCGGACTGGGCGCGGCAGCAGGGCTGGCGGACCCCCGGGGGCAGGGCCTACACCCCGGCGGCGGTGCGGGCCATCCTGGAAAATCCGGTGTACGCGGCGGCGGATGAGGGTACCCTTGGGTATTTTACCCGGGCGGGGACGCCCCTGTTCGGCCGGCC
>CALGIL010000154.1 GCA_937914895.1 uncultured Angelakisella sp. | reverse complement strand
GCAGCCTCGTCGGGTACGGCCGGCAGGCGATACCCCGGCGCGGTAACGGGCGCCATCCCGGCAGCGCCTTTTGAGGCGCGCAGCTCGCGGACTGTATTCGGTTCTGCCGCCCCCCGCGCCTCTCACCGTCCGGCAGCTCTCTTTGGGGGGCCCTGCAAGCCTACTTGTGTCCGGTCTTTGCTGTTGGGTTGTGGATATTTTAGCAGGTAAAAGCGCTAAAGTCAAGAGGAATTTTTTTCTGACGTTGCGCGGGGGAGTTTTTCGTTGTATCCTATAGAAAACATAAAGAAAGGAGGCGGTCATTTTGACCGAGCTGACCGTAATGACCTTTAACATGAAGCGCAGCGTCTTTAAATTTGGCCGCCACGCGTGGAACAGGCGGGAGCCTTTGGTGGCCCAGATGGTCCGCCGACTGGAGCCGGACATTCTGGGCACCCAGGAGCTGACCCGGTCCTCCCTTGCGGACCTGTGCCGGCTGCTGCCGGAGTACAGCTATGCGGGCATCGGCCGGGGCGGGGGAGCAAAGGGGGAGTATACCGCCATTTTTTACCGCACCGACCGGTTTGACCTTTTGTCCTACGAGACCTTCTGGCTGTCCCGGACCCCCAACCGGCCCAGCCGGGATGCCACCGCTTTTTTTGCCCGCACCTGCACCTGGTGCGAGCTGGCCCAAAAGGAGGACCCTGAAAGACCCCTGCGGGTTTATAACACCCACCTGGACCACATCAGCTACTTTGCCCGGGTCCGCGGACTGGGCCTTATCGCCCAGGAGATCTTTAAGCGGTACGAGGAGGCACCGGGGCCGGTGGTGCTTATGGGGGACTTTAACGCCGCCCCCAACAGCAAGACCCTGAAAAAATGGGCCGGAAGCACCCTCAGGGAGGACGGCAACACCTACCTGCTCAACTCCTACAACGTGCTGGCCCAGATGGCGCCGGAGCAGTCCCTGGGGCGGAGCTATCACGGGTGGCGGGACAAGGCGGGGGGCAAGCCCATCGACTACATTTTTACCACCAAGGACGTGGTGCTGAAAAAGGTGGATATTCTCCGGGATAAGGTGGGGGACGCCTTTCCCTCGGACCATTATCCGGTGCTGGCCAAAATCGAGTACTAAAGGTTCCCCATTGCCATTGGCTGAAATCGAGGACAAAAAAGCGCCGGATTGCCGCCGGTCAAAACTGGGGACAAAAAAGCGCCGGATTGCCGTTGGCTGGAAGCGAGGACAAAAAAGTGCCCGACCGCATAGACGGTCGGGCACTTTTCCATGGAAAAGCCGCGGGATGCCGGTCAGTTTCCGGACCGGTTGTTCTGGCTGTTGCTGCTTCTGTTCATGTTGTTGTTATTGTTATTTGTGTTGTTCGTGTTGTTTGTGTTGTTTGTGTTGTTGGTATTGCTGGTGTTATTGTTGGTGTTGCTGGTATTGTTGTTGCTCTGGCTGCCGGAATTGTTATTGTAGTTGGAGTTGGACTTGTTGTTTTTGGTCATCTGAAATTCACCTCCTTCTTTTAAACGCATATTTCGGGTATGATCCGCCGAAATACAGTACTAGTATTTCGCACGGCGGTGCGGATATTCCTGCAGCAGGAATTGACAGCCAAAGATTTTTTGAAAATTTTTCTTAAAGATTGGTATTTTATGGGCAGCCATCCTGGAAGGAAGTGCGGGGGAAAAGGGGGCGGCGCGCAACAAAAAAGAGCGGACCCAAGGGTCCGCCCAGGCTGTCAAAAAAGCAATTGCGTAAGGGATAGCATGGGGGAATCGTGTGAAGGGGGCGACGAGCCCCCACCTTCGTGTCGGGGCGCACATGGTGCACCGGATTGTCCGCCTACAGGCGGCAAAACGGGCAGTATGCCCGTCCTGCTCAGCCTTGCGCTTCCATGACGCCCATCTCCTCCAGCTTTCGGCGCAGGGCCAGCAGGTCCTCCAGGGCGTCCGGCTTGCTGTGGGGGTTGCGCAGCAGCGCCGCGGGGTGAAAGGTCCCCATGTACAGCCTGCCGTCCCGGGGGATGAACTGACCGTGCTGGCGGGTCACCTTAAACTGGGGGTCTATGATGGAGATGGCGGCAATCCGTCCCACGCAGACGATGATGTCCGGCGCGATGAGCTCGATCTGTTCCCGCAGCCAGGGCATACAGGTCTCCACCTCGCCGGGGGAGGGGTCCCGATTTTTGGGGGGGCGGCATTTGACCATGTTGGCGATGTAGATATTAGATTTGCGGGAAAGCCCCACATAGGCCAGCATCTTGTCCATAAGCTGCCCGCTGCGCCCCACAAAGGGCTCGCCCAAAAGGTCCTCGTTTTCCCCCGGGCCCTCCCCGATCAGCATGACCCGGGCCGTGGGGACGCCCACCCCGAAGACCACGTTGGTGCGGGTTTCGCACAGGCCGCACCGGCGGCAGCCCAGCGCCTCCTCCCGCAATTCGTCCAGACGTGTCGCCATGTCCGCCGCCACCTTTCCCCCAAGATGTTTTTATTATACCACAAATGGCGCGGCGGCGCAGCCGCCTGGGCAGCAATGCTGCCCACTTCCGCCGCAGGCGGAAGCATTTGATGGTTCAATGTTCCCGGGACCCACTCGGAATCTTTGATTCCGTAAGTGGGTGGGGTTATTATACCATAATACCATAAAATCTGCGGCAAAGTGATAGAGATTTCCTCCGGAGGTGTTATGCCCTGCGGGCGGAGCTTGCGTTATCGCTGTGTTGGCCCAGGGGCCAACCCCTTTTTCACCCTGTGGGATGGGATTTTGATTTTATCAAAGGTACTGCTTCTTTACGCTTTGGGACGGGGTCCCTTAGCCTTTTCCGCCTCCGGCGGGGCGTCATGGATACAGAGTTATTGTTGTCCGCCCCGGTCGCGGCGTGGGCCGCCTTTTGTTTGTTACTTTCCAGCAATGGAAAGTAACCAAAGATTGCCGGGGT
>CALGIL010000153.1 GCA_937914895.1 uncultured Angelakisella sp. | reverse complement strand
GGGGAAAACTTGCAGATGGCCTATGAGTATATCCTTTATGTCAAAAAATCGGATTATGCCGCAGCCGCTGCTCTCATAAACGGGCGGATTGGCTGAGCACTCAGGCGGCGCGGGTACGCCTTACTATAAATAGGTGGGCCCGGCCAATTGACGCCGCCCGGCCAATTTGGTACCATAGAAGCACTGCGCAAAGAAAGGGGCCCCGCCATGGAGCAAGGCAGCATCTTCACCCCCATCCCCCGCCCCAAGATTCTGTGGGAGATCCTTGGGCAAATCAAGGACAACATTGCCGCCGGCAAGCTGGGCAAGGGGGACCGGCTGCCCTCGGAGCGCCAGATGGCCCAGGTGTTCGGGGTTTCCCGCACCACCATCCGGGAGGCCATTAAATCCCTGGAGATGCTGGGGCTGGTGGAATGCGTCCAGGGGGACGGCAGCTACATCGCCCAAAACCTGGACCAGAGCCTTATCCAGCCTTTGTCCATCATGTTTATGCTGGAGGGGGCCACCCTGTCCCAGGTACAGCAGCTGCGCCGGGCCATGGAGCTGACCACCGCCGCCCTGGCGGCGGAGCGGATCACCCCCCGGGAGCTGGCCGTCCTGGAGGGCCTGTGCGCCCGGCTGGAGGACGACCTGCCCGAGGCATCCCTTGCCCAGCTGGACCTGGAGCTCCACTACGGCATTGCCCGGGCGGCGGGCAACGCGCTGATTCTGGCCACACTAAGCGGGGCGCAGGCCCTTATCGACACCCAGATTAAGGGCGTGCGGGCCCAAATGCTCAAGGAGCCCCACAACCGTCGGCAGATCGGCGCCCAGCACCGGGCGGTGGTGGATGCCCTGGGGGCCGGGGACCCCGCCGGCGCGGCGGCCGCCATGGAGGCCCACATGGCCTTTATCGAGGAGTATCTGACCGCGGACTGAATCTCCGGATTTTTATTGACACCCCCCGGGGATATTTGGTACCATAAGTTTATCACTTTTATTTTTTTACGCAGCAACTGGTTGGACCACCAACCAATAAAGGAGGAGCAACCCTTGAACCTTTTGGTATGTGTCAAACAAGTGCCCGGCACCACCCAGGTGGAGGTGGACCCGGTCACCGGCGTCCTGAGGCGGGACGGTGTGGCAAGCAAGCTGAACCCCTACGACCTGTACGCCATGGAGCTGGCCCTCTCGCTGGCCCAGCGGTACGGCGGCCAGGTGCAGGTGCTGACCATGGGCCCGCCCCAGGCGCAGTCCGCCGTGCTGGAGACCGTCTATATGGGGGCCCAGGGGGGCACCCTGGTCACCGACCGCAAGTTTGCCGGGGCCGACGTGCTGGCCACCGCCTACACCCTCAGCCAGGCCATCCGCCGCATGGGGGACTTTGACGTCATCCTATGCGGCAAGCAGACCACCGACGGCGACACCGCCCAGGTGGGCGCCGAAATCAGCGAATTCCTCGGCCTGCCCCTGGCGGGCAACGTCCTGTCGGTGGAGGATGTATCCCACGGGCAGATTACCGTCCAGTGCAGCCTGGACAGCCACATTGCCACCATGCGCATGCCCATGCCCTGCCTGCTGTGCGCCGACGGGGACATCAACACCCCCCGGCTGCCCTCCTATAAGCGCAGCAAGGAGGTGGACCGGGCCCAGGTGCTGTCCACCCTTACCTTCCGGGACTTTTTGGACCAGGACGAAAGCCATTACGGCCTGTCCGGCTCCCCCACCCAGGTGGAGCGCATCTTTCCCCCGGAGAAAAACACCTCCAAGGAGATGCTGGAGGGCACTGGAACAGAACTGGCCGACCGGCTGTACGACATTCTGCGCAGCCGAAAATTCGTGGGATAAAGGGGAGAAGCTGTCATGGCGCATCTGAGCATTCATCACGACCGTATCGACCGGGAGACGGCGGAAACCCTGGTGGGCATCTGCCCTTTTTCCGCCATCACCTACGAAAACGGCACCCTGGATATTAACTCCGGGTGCAAAATGTGCGGCATCTGCGTAAGGCGCGGCCCGGCCGGGGCCATCACCATGGAGGAAGACGCCGCCGTTCCCCCAAAAATCAACAAGGACGACTGGCGGGGGATTGCCGTCTTTGTGGACCAGCAGGAGGGGGTCGTCCACAACGTCACCCGGGAGCTTCTGGGCAAGGCCCGGGAGCTGGCAAAGGTGACGGGGCACCCGGTATACGCCGTTTTGATGGGCCACCGGATTGGCGAGGCGGCCCGGGAGCTGCTGGCCTATGGGGCGGACGCCGTTTACACCTACGACTACCCGGAGCTGGCCCGCTTTTCCATAGAGCCCTACGCCAACGCCTTTGAGGATTTTATCAACAAGGTAAAGCCCTCCTCCATTCTGGTGGGGGCCACCAACATGGGCCGCAGCCTGGCCCCCCGGGTGGCGGCGCGGTTCCGCACCGGGCTGACCGCCGACTGCACCATTTTGGAGATGAAGGAAAATACCGATCTGCTGCAGATCCGTCCCGCTTTTGGGGGCAACATTATGGCGCAGATTATCACCCCCAAGCACCGGCCCCAGTTTTGCACCGTGCGGTACAAGATTTTTTCGGCGCCCCAGCCGGTGGAAAACCCCACGGGCGTCGTCCGGCCCATGGAGCTTGCGCCCGAAAAGCTGCACACCGACACCGTTATTTTGGACATGGCCGAAAAGCCCCGGGAGGTGGACATCTCCGAGGCGGAGGTCATTGTGGCCGTGGGCCGGGGCGTCAAAAACCAGGGGGATTTGGCTTTGGCCCGGGAGCTGGCCGACCTTTTGGGGGGACAGCTGGCCTGCACCCGCCCCCTTATTGAGGCAAAGTGGTTTGACCCCAAGCACCAAATCGGCCTGTCCGGCCGGACGGTAGGCGCCAAGCTCATCATCACCCTGGGCGTTTCGGGGTCGGTGCAGTTTGCCGCGGGCATGCGGGGCTGCGACTGCATTGTGGCGGTAAACAGCGACCCCGCGGCCCCCATCTTTGACGTGGCCCATTACGGCCTGGTGGGGGATTTGTACGAGATCCTCCCCCGCCTTATTTCCCTGTGCAAAAAGGAGGAACACACCCATGGCGCATAAGCTGACAGCCGGCCAGATGGATACCCTGCGCGGTTTTGCAGACCCCCAGCGCTTTTTGGCGGGGGACCAGATCAGCGAGGACTACGCCCACGACGAGCTGGGGGACGTCCGCAGCTTTCCCGAAGTCCTCATCCGGGTGATCTCCACCGAAGAGGTCTCCCAAATTATGGCCTTTGCCACCCAAAACAAGATTCCGGTAGTGGTGCGGGGCTCCGGCACCGGCCTTGTGGGCGCGGCGGTGGCCGTGGCGGGGGGCATTATGCTGGAAACCACCCTGATGAACCGGATTTTGGAGCTGGACGAGGAGAACCTCACCGTCACGGTGCAGCCCGGCGTCCTGCTCATGGAGCTTGCCGCCTACGTCCAGGAGCACGACCTTTTGTACCCCCCCGACCCCGGCGAAAAGTCCGCCACCATCGGCGGCAACATCAGCACCAACGCCGGGGGGATGCGGGCGGTCAAATACGGCGTCACCCGGGACTTTGTCCGGGGGTTGACGGTGGTGCTGCCCACCGGCGAGGTGGTCCATCTGGGGGGCAAGGTGGTCAAAAACAGCTCGGGCTACTCCCTTAAGGACCTCATCATCGGCTCCGAGGGGACCCTGGCGGTCATCACCGAGGCCACCCTGCGGCTGGTGCCCCTGCCCACCCATTCGGTCAGCCTTCTGGTCCCCTTTGCCACCATGGAGGAGGCCATCGAGGTGGTGCCCGAGATCATTAAGTCCAAGGCGGCTTTGACCGCCATTGAGTATATGTCCCGGGAGACCATTTTGTTTGCCGAGGATTACCTGGGCAAAAAGTTCCCCGACAAGGAGCACGACGCCTATATCCTGCTGACCTGCGACGGCAGCAGCGCCGCCCAGGTGGAGGCGGAATACAGCCAGGTGGCGGACCTGTGCCTGAGCCGCGGGGCGCTGGATGTCTACATTGTGGACACCGACGAGCGCAAGGATTCGGTCTGGACCGCCCGGGGCGCCTTTTTGGAGGCCATTAAGGCCTCCACCGACCAGATGGACGAGTGCGACGTGGTGGTGCCCCGGAACAACGTGGCCACCTTTATCAAATTCACCCACCAGGTGGCCAAAGAGGTGGGGCTGCGCATCCCCAGCTTCGGCCACGCCGGGGACGGCAACCTCCACGTCTACCTGTGCCGGGACGGCCTGCCCCAGGAGGAGTGGGAGGCCCGCCTAAAGGAGGGCTTTGATAAAATGTACAAGCGGGCGGAGGAGCTGGGGGGCCTGGTATCCGGCGAGCACGGCATCGGCTTTGCCAAAAAGGAATACCTGCGCCAGCAGTTCGGTCCCGCCCAGATGGCCCTGATGGAGGGTATTAAGCGGGTGTTTGACCCCGCCGGCATCCTGAATCCCGGTAAGGTCTGCTAGGGGCCATTCTTTAAAACTAAAAATCAGCAGGTGCGGGGGAAGGAGCGCGGGGGCTGCGTTTCTGTCTCCCGCACTGCTGTTTTGGGGGACCTTTGACTGTTATGAAAGAAAACCCCCGCCAATCCCCTTATATAGTAACAGAACCCATGGCAAGAGGAGGACCAACATGGATAAAGCCGCCGCCGACCGGGAATTTGAGCGGTTGTATGGGCTGACCTACCGGTATCTGGCCGCCTACGCCCTCTCCCGAATCAAACACCTGGAGGACACCGACGACCTCCTGCAGACGGTGTACACCGCGTTTTATAAGCGCATCCGCAGCAAGGGGACCCTGGACGAAGCCTCGGCCCGCAAGCTGCTGACCACCTCGGTCAAGCACGAGCTGTCCCGGTACTACGGCACCCGGAAGAAGGAGCGGGACCGGGTGACCCTGGACGACGGGGCGACCCGGGACCAGCTGGAGCACGAGTTGGCCCGGAGCCTGCCGGATTTTGCCGGCGAAGACGCCCTGCTGCTGGGGGACCTTTGGGAGGAAATCGGACGCCGGGGAGATTTGACCCAGCGGCTGTTCCTGCTGCACTTCCGCCTGGGCTATACCCTTAAGGAATCCGCCCGGGCCCTGGGGATGACCGAGGCCAGCGCCACCAGCCGCATCTACCGCACCGTTGCCGCCCTGCGGCGGGACTATTTTGCAAAGGAGGACACCCAGCCATGACCATGGGGGAGCTGATGACCAAAACCGCCGCCTTTGGCAGCCAAAACCTGCTGGGCGGCCCGGACCGCCTGCTGACCCGGGTAAAGGCAGGGGCCGCCGGCGGGCAGAGACGCACCGCCAAGCTGCGCCGCTCCTTTGTGGTGCTGGCGGCGGCCGCCGCCCTGCTGGGCGCCCTTGCCATTACCGCCTTTGCCGGGGCCATGGGGTGGATTCCCTTCCCCGACCTCTACCGGATGCTGGGGGTGGGCTGGAACCAGATGGAGGACAACACCCCCCAATACGGCGTCATTCAGCGGCAGCTTGGCGCCATGCTGCGGGACTGGAACCACCAGCGGCTGGAGCATGGCCTGGATCAGGGCAATGTCTCCCGGATGATGGATGCCCTGGCCGCCGGGGACCTGACCCTGGAGGAGATTTACCGGATGTACGGCAAGCAGCCCCTGGCCCCGGAATTGGTGGCCCAGGTGACCGACCGGTACCCCCAGCTGCCGGATTTGGAGCGGGAGGTGCGGGAGGGGGAGGCCCGCATGGAGGAGCTGTACCCCAAGTACAAGGACCACACCCTGGACGCCGAAGAGCAGGCTTGGTGGGATGATTACCGGGAAAAGACCGACGCCATGTACCGGATGCAGGAGGAGGTCTCCCGGGAGCTGACGGTCCTCCAGGCACAGCAGGACGCCCCCGCCCTGTGGCCCGACGCCATCCCCCAGGCCTACCGGATGACCGAGGCGGCGGTGCCGCTGATTGCCGACCTGCGGCTGCAAACCGACGCCGCCTATATCCAGCTGCTGGTGGAGGAGTACCTGCCCCAGATTCTCGACTTTGCGGGGGACATCACGGTGATTACCCCGGCCCCCGAGACGGTGGAGCTGGTCTGCGACCGGGTCTGGTCCCACCAGCGGGAGGTGCTGTACCCCGACGGCATTCACCCCCAGGGCTTTGCCGCCTGGCGGGACGACACCCCCCTGACCGCCACCCGGGAGGAGGTGGAGGCCGCCATGGCAAAGCTCTTCCCCCTGGTCCGGGTGCGCCACGGCGATCCGGTGGATGAGCAGGGCGCCGCGGAGGCCCTTTATGATGCCGACACCGGGCTGTACAGCCACCGCTTCATCGGCACCGACAACCCCGATGCCCAGTGGCAGGGCTATCCCCTGAGCATCACCCGGGAGGGCGACCGGCGGGTGTTGACCGCGGTGGTGCTGCAAATGGTGGACCGGGGGGACGCCCGGGTGCTGCTGACCCCCGACGGAACCGAGGTGCACCGCTTCCCCTCCCGGCAGCTGATCCGCCTGACCCGGTACGACCTGGCCAAGCTGCTGGACACCCTGCCCAAGTGGGAATTTGCCGCCCGGGTGGACGCCGACGTCTACCAAAACAGCCGCGGGGATTCCTTTGAGTACGGCCTGGCGGATTACAGTCTGCTGTCGGTGCGCGCCCTGGGGGCCGCGCACGTGGAGGACCGCTTTGCGGACGAGGACGGCGGCAGCTACCGCATCGACACGGTGGCGGTGGACACTGACGCCCAGGGCCTCCCGGTCCCCGTCCTGGAGCCCGACTCGGTCTTTGACGGGGCCTGTGCCGTCACCGGCGGCCGGGTGGTGCAGGGGGCCGAGGACGTGCGCACCTTTGTCCGCCATGTCCGGGACCGCACCACCGCCACCCTGACCATGCGGGGGGAGGATTTTATCTGTGTGCTGGCCACCTACCCCGATCGCATCCAGGCGGAGGAATACCAGGGCGAGCCCGACGAGCGGGGCCTTGTCTACCGCTGGAGCAGGGAGATCGCCGAGGCGGCCATCACCGACGAGGGCGCCTTTGTCACCGACGAATGGGGCGACGGCTGGTGGCTGGGCGATCCGCCCGACTGGATGACCCAGGCGCCCCCCCAGTGGCGGTACATCCGGCCCCTGACCGGCATCACTTTTATGGCCGATTTTGACGCCGGGCAGCCGCCGGCGGCGGGGCAGGTCCTGCTGTTTTTGGAAAACGCCGGTCTGCTGGCCCCCTACACCAGCGGCAGTCTGCTGGACATCCCCGCCCGGGAGTTTGAGGACCTGGCCCAAAGCTATTTTCCGGCGGACAGCGCCGCCCTGCGGCAAAGCTTCCTCTACCACAGCGACACCGACTCCTATGTCTACGACTGGGGCCTCCAGGCAAGCTACGGACGTATGCGGGGCCAGCAGCAGGAATATGGCGATGATTATGTCATCCCCTCGGTGGTACAACAAGGGGATCTCCTTTATATTACTGTCTGCCACCAGTACGGCGTCCGCCGCTACCAGGAGGTTTTGGTGGTGGTGGAGCCCCGGGAGGACGGCGGTTGCCGCTATGTCAGCCGGGAGGTCGTCTTCTCCAACTATGGCAGCTAATTCCGCCCCATCCTTGAAAAAGCCGCCCGTCTGGTGTAAAATGGAGTCGGGAGGCATTCCCAACTTTACCGGTACAGAGGGGAGGCTGTGTCAGCATGAAAAGCGATTTGGTCGTCACCATCAGCAGGCAGTACGGCAGCGGGGGCCGGGAGGTAGGTCAAAAACTGGCCCAGCGCCTGGGGCTTCCCTGCTATGACAAGGAGCTTATCAACCTGGCCGCCCAAAAAAGCGGATTTTCCCCCAGCCATTTTGAGGAGCCGGAGCAGCAGGCCAGCAGCAGTATGCTCTTTTCCCTGCTGCGGGCGGGTTCTATTATCAACAGCTATGACCTGCCCCTTAACGATAAAATCTACCTGGTCCAGTCCAAGGTGATCCGCCAGCTGGCGGAGGAGGGGCCCTGCGTCATTGTGGGCCGGTGTGCCGACTACATCCTGGAGGACCTGCCCCACTGCGTCCGGGTGTTCATCCACGCCCCCCTGCCCCTGCGGGTGGAGCGGGGCCGCACCGCCTACGGTCTGCCCCAGGACAAGGCCGAGGACATTATTGAAAAGACCGACAAGCGGCGCAGCACCTACTACAACTACTACACCGGCATCCGGTTTGGCGACGCCCGGCATTACCACGTCGCCATGGACAGCCTGTCCATTGGCCTGGACAACGCCGTGGCGGTGCTGGAGGCCTATGTCCGCAGCTTTTGAAAAATTCGGCGGCAGACAGAGACGGCAGGCGTATGCCTGCCGTTTTGTTTTGCCTATGACTATGCTTGGGGGGGCGTTCCTTGGCGGGGGTCTTTTGGTGCCCTAGCGGGCAGGGCTACGTTTTTATCCAAGATTATCTTTCTTTACTCTTTGGGACTATATCCCAAACCCTTCTACGCCTCCGGCGGGGCCCCCTTTCTGCTGGCAGAAAGGGGGGAAAGACCACCA
>CALGIL010000152.1 GCA_937914895.1 uncultured Angelakisella sp. | reverse complement strand
ATGATCATCGTATTGACCATTGCGCCCAGCCAGACCTTGCCGGTGGCCTTAAAGAGATACCGGCTGATATAAGCCGCTGCGAACAGCTGGATGATCAGCGGGACAATAACCAGGGGGCGCAGCCAGTCGGCCTGCCAATGGGGGACGCCGGTAAGAAAGACGGTGCCGTACTGGATCAGGTTCAAAATGATGACGCCCAGGGAGTTGCCCAATCCGCAGATGAGCAGGTTGAACCATTCCTTCTGCCCCTCTATGCGGTTGGCGCTGTTGACGGCGATGGAATTGGCCGCGTAGAAGATGAAGAAGAGAGGCCAGTATTGGAAGGCCACATAGAGCTTATCCGCCGTGAATGCCCGGATGTCCAGCGTCCAGATGCGGAAGTCGGTGTGGAAAAAATAATCCGCAAACATGACCAGTGCATAGAAGGCGGTGAAAATGCAGCTTGCGAGGACAAATGTTTTCAAAAATTCCCGTACGCTAATTTTGATTCCCCACATCTCCGGAGAAATGCCGTTTTTGCTGCCCCGGAAGCGGTAGGTGAGCCAGAACAGCAAAATCCCCACAATCCCGTTGAAGACCGCCCACAGCAGGATAAAGTTGGTGGTGGGCTGTGGGAACCAGCTGCTGACGCCGCGGTCTGTCACAGCGGGGAAGACGTACTGGTCCAGCTTGCCGATGGGGATGAAGGAGAGCCAGGAAATGACCCAGCTGAAAACCCAGCTGCCCCAGAAGAAGAGCTTGCTCTTTTTGTCTGTCAGGGCCGGGAGCTTCTGCGGAACAGGTGTTTTAAGCGAGGCAAAGACCGGGACCTTCAGCAGCAGGACCGCCGCCGGAACAATCAACAGGAAAGAACCGATAAGCCCCAGCAGATTGAATAACTCCTTGAGAAGCCAGGTCTGGTTGGCGGACGGGATGGGATTTTCCATTTGAAAGGCGGCGGTAAAGAAATCGGTCATGTGCCGGGAGCTTTGGACCGAGAAGTGCTGCCAGGGGTGAATCTCCTTAGGGTTGTAGACGACGCGCAGCGTCCCGTTGTCGGGATTGCCGTACATCTTTCCGATTTCCACGGTGGAATCCATTTTCTGGTTGTCCGGCAGAACGGAATTGATAATGTACATCGCTTCCGGCGCATCGTGCAGGTCGCCGTCCCCGTTGACACAACGGTAGGCCCCCTCGTCAAAAAAGCCGAAGTTAGAACCGAAATTGCAGTGGATTTCCTGCATGGACTCCTCTGTGGAGGCGCGAATCTGCGAGACAGGAAACGCGGCGGCGACCTTGTTGACCGCGTCGGCCGCGGCCTGCTCGGCAGCGGTAATCTCCGCGCCGCCATCGGAACCGGGTGCCTGGGCCGCGGCAATGGCCTCATTATACTGCCGCCCATAGTAGCGGGCGGTGTTCCAGGTGTTGCTGCCGCCCATCGAGTGGCCCGTCACACCGATTTTTGTGTTGTCTATGTAATCCAGGTTGGAATAGGCAAACTCGACCAGCGGAATCATGCCCATGCCCTCGGCAATGGTGGTATCGTTATAGCTGTAATTTGACGGGCTGGAATCACCGTGGTAATAGGCGTCCATGGCGATGACGGCGATCCCGCGGCGGGAGAGTTCGATTGCAGTAATATCCTGCATTTGATTGTTGTTGAGGTAGCCGTGGCTGGTGATGACCAGGGGCACCTTATTTTCCGCCGAGGCGCTCTTGGGGCGAAACAGGTTGCCGGAAATCCACTTCCCGTTGTCGGTGGGGACTTTGATCTTGGTAATTTCTACATTTCCAAAATCAGTTTGCAGCAGGGATGCCCCAATACAGCTGATCAACACAAGGATTAGGCTGATGCATAAAAGACGGATGGGCCAAGTCTTCTGCGTGCTTTTGGATCGCTCTGCCGTATGGGAACTTCTGGACTGCTCTGTCATGTCTCTTCCTCCTCATACATTACGAACATATCTTGTGCGAAAACCTTTCCGGAATGGAACAAATAAAGATGAAACAAAATGCATGTTTTATGCATCCAAACTTTATTCGTCATGCCCCGCCTCTTCCTGCCCGATAAGCGTTTTGGGAGCCTTTTTTATGAAATTATTTACGTTCCCCACAACTCTAATTTATCAAATGCGTATAAATTTGTCAATATAGTTATTCGGGCTTAGTGGAAGATACCGGCCCCATTTCGCTATAAATATACAAAATTATACTTTTTTCGTTTTATTTATACATTCAATGCCGCTGTGGAGTGGTGCCGTAAAGGGTGACATTACCACTCGGTGCGGGACGATTTTTTAGGAGAAACAAAAAGGCAGCCACCCGCAGGTGACTGCCTTTTGGATAGGTCCTACATCCCCACAAACAACTGGCAGTAGTAGTAATTTTCGCCGCTGCGGCAGACCCCGACGCCGATGCCGGCAAAGGTCTCCCGCAGAATGTTTTCCCGGTGGTCGGGGGAGTCCATAAAGGCGTCCACCACCTGCCGGGCGGTGCGGGCATAGTTGGCGGTGTGCAGGTTTTCGCCCATGTATGTATAGGCTAGGCCGCACTCGGCGAAGATGGTGTTGAACATGGTGCCGTCGGGGCGGGTGTGGCTCCACAGCTGGTCGGCCTCGGCGGCCCGCAGGGCGGCGCAGACATCCACGCCCGACAGATGGGCAAGGGCGGGCAGGCCCCGGGCGGTGCGTTCCTCGTTGGTCAGGGCAATAATGTCCGCCGCCATCTGGCTGTAAGAGGTGGTGTCCGCCGTTTTGGTGGGGGTCTGATTCAGCCCCGATTGCTGCCGGGCCCCGCCGGATTCCGCGGGCGCGGCCGGCGGCGCGGGCTTGGCCTTTACCAGGACCGACAGCTCCGCCTGGGCAGGGTCATACTGGTCCAGGGTGGCGCAGAGGGACAGCCGGGCCTCCCCCGCCTCCAGGGCGGTAAGGACCAGGCTGCCGTCCCGGATAACCGCCTCCACAGCTTCGTCACCGGTGCGGTCCGAAATCTCCACCGCCGCCCCCTCCTCAAAGGACAGGGGCAGGGTGACTACGTCCCCTTGGGTGATTTCCAGGGGATCGTCCAGCTGGACGTCCTCGGTCTCGGCCGGCCCCAGAATGCGCAGCTCCATTGGATGGAGGGATACCCGGGCCATAAACTGGTACGCGCCGTCCTCATAGCCGGGCGCCGACAGGGTGATGTCCAGCACGACCCCTTCGGCGGCACCGCGGCCGGTGAGCACCAGGACGCCGTCCCGGATCTCGGCGTCCACATAGGCCGGAGGGGTGACCGCGGCGGTAATCCCCTTAACCTGGGGCAGGATCATGGGAATTTCCCGGGGGATGTCCACCTCCAGCTCCAGGTAGTCCAGTGTCCGGGCCCCCTGCCCGCCGGTGGGAATGTCGATGGTCTGCTTTGGGGTGATGTCCAGGGCAAAGTCCCCCATGGGCATTTCTTTAGGCTTGCACCCGGCCAAGGGCAGGGCCAGCAGCAGGGCCAGCAGGGCCGCGGCGGTGCGTTTCATGGCAAAACCCCCATTTCTGCGGTTTTTGGCGGCAGCGTTATTCGCTGACGGTAACCTTGAGGATGGTGACGTCCTTGACGGGCTTGTCGTCGGCGTCGGTGTCCACCTTGGCAATGGCGTCCACCACGTCCATGCCGGCGATGACCTGGCCGAAGACCGTGTGCTTGTAATCCAGATGATAGGTGCCGCCCACCTGTTGGTATTTTTCCAGGGCGGGGGCAAAGCGCCGGGCCAGGTCCTCGGGCATGCCGTTTGCCTGGATGTCCCGCAGCTTTCCATTCAGGTCCTGAGCCAGGGTGTTCAGGTCCGCCTCGGAGGAGCCGGACAGGGCCGCCTGGTCCAGCTGCCGCTGGAGAATTTTGACATACCACTGCAGGGGCAGGGCGGCGGCCGTCTCCGCCGTGACGGGGTCGGCGTTCTGGACGATGAAGAACTGGCTGCCGTTGGTGTTCATACCGGAGTTGGCCATGGACAGCGCCCCGGGGAAGTGGTGCAGGTCGTCGGAGAACTCATCCTCGAAGGAGTGGCCCCAAATGCTCTCGCCCCCGCTGCCGGTGCCGTCCTTGGACCCGCCCTGGATCATAAAGTCGTTGATGACCCGGTGAAAGGTAAGTCCGTCGTAATAGCCGTCCCTGGCGTGGGTCAGAAAGTTTTCCACGGCCTTGGGGGCCTGCTGGGGAAAGAACGCCACGGTGATGTCCCCCATGGACGTCTGGATGACGGCGGTGGGGCCCTGGGGCTCGACAAGCTGCTGATTCATATAGGTTTCTCCTCCTTTTGTGCCGGGCGCACCGGCCTGACAGCCTCCCAGCCCGGCCACGGCGGCCAGGGAAAGAAAACCCGTCAAAATAATTCGTTTCCACATAACAAAAAGGACCTCCAAACAGTCGGGACGATTTTTTACCCTACCATCATACCATAAAAACCGCGGCAGGAACACAGGGAAACCTGTCGGGATTTTTTGTGCCCTCCGGGGATGCCCTTCGGGGGCGTTTTGTGCCCTGCGGGCAGGGCTTGCTTTTAGCCAAAGTTATCTTTTTACTCTATGGGGCGTT
>CALGIL010000151.1 GCA_937914895.1 uncultured Angelakisella sp. | reverse complement strand
TGGTCTGGATGTCCCGGTAGACCACCAGCTCCATATCCCGGGGGATGGCAATCTGCTGCTCCTCCAGCGCCCGCAGCACACCCACCGCCAGCATATCGCTGCCGATGACAAGGGCCTGGGGCAGGGGGGACCCCTCCAGAAGCTCCCGGGCCATTGCGTATCCCGCCTCCGGCGAAAAGTCGCCCGTCTGCACCAGGGCCGGGTCGTACAGCCCCTGGTCCAGCAAAAGCGAGACCATGCGCTTCATCCTCCGGCTGCCGATGGTATAGCCGTCCTCCTCATGAATGCCGCCGATATAGCCGATGGTGCGGTACCCCTTTTGGCCCGCCAAGTAGTCCAGGGCCTGCTCCAGGGCGGAATCCAGGTCCACCTGCACCTGGTCGCAGCTTAGGTCCTTTTGGCTGGAATTGACCAGGACCAGATAGGGGGACGCCCGGCGCAGGCCCTGGACCTCCCCGGGGGAAAAGTCGCCCACGGCAATGATGCCGTCCGCCGGGGTGGAAAGGTCCCGGCCCATCTGGATAAACTCCACGGACTTGGCGGGATATTCCACCTGGGCAAAATAACGCATGGCGGGCAGGGTGATGTTGGGGGCGCCGCTGACCAGAATCCGCCAGTCGGCCACCCCGATAAGGGTGTGCTGCTGGGGCTGGCGCTTCCGCCTGCGGGGCGGAACATACCCCAGCTGGAAGGCGGCGTCAAAAATCGCCCGCTTGGTTTCGCGGCTGACCAGCATGGTTTCGTCCTGGTTAAGCACGCGGGATATGGTGGTAACCGACACGCCGGTTCGTTTGGAGAGGTCTTTCAGTGTCGCCATGACGTTCCCCCGTTTGTAAGTAAATAGTTAGGAACAGCTTATCACAGTTTGACCCCAATGAAAAGACCTTGGGTGCCGCCGTCCCATTCACAGGGCGGCTTCCAACCGGGCCGCCGCGGGGGGAAGGGGAGGGCCCTTGGCGCTCACACCGCCCCGCCTTCGCGGCACTCCTGCTCCAGCAGCTTGTATAAAAGGGCATACAGCGTCCCCGCCTCTTCCGGAGAGAGGGGCATGCACTTTCCCATCTTTGCGGGGACCTCCAGGGCCTTTTCCTTCAGCTTTTCCCCGGCCTCGGTAATGGTGATGAGGACCGCGCGCTCGTCCCCCGCACACCGCGCCCGCCGAACAAAGCCTTTGTGTTCCAGCCGCTTTAAAAGCGGCGTCAGGGTGCCGGAGTCCAGATACAGCCGCCGGCCAAGGTCCTTGACCCCAATCCGTTTGTCTTCCCACAGCACCATCATGGTAATGTACTGCGTATAGGTCAGGTCCAGCTGGTCCAGCAGGGGCTTATACCGGCTGATCACCCCTTTTGCCGCGGCATAAAGGGGAAAGCAAAGCTGGTTTTCCAGCCGCAGGGATTGTTCGTTCATGACTGCCCGCCGCAGAGCTTTCGGGCAAACGCCTCCGCCCGCTTCAAATCCTCGTCATTGGGCCGCCCGCGGTTGGCCACCAAAAACGAGCCCCTGCACTGAAACGCCTCCTCCAGGACGGGGATGCCCTTGGGTTCCAGGATGGATTTAATTTCCGGCAAAGCCGATTTTGGGCCCGCCGCCGTGCCGAATACGGCGACGCTGCCTACCTGGGACGGCTGCAGGTCCTTTAAAAAATCCCGCAGCCTGCCGTCGATGGCCCCGGCATAAATGGACGCGCCGACAAACAGGATGTCCGCCGTGTCGGAGAGCTGGAACTGGTCCGCGGGGACCGCCCGCGCGCCGGCGCCCCTGGCAATGGCGCCCGCAAGCTTTTCCGTATTGCCGCCCCGTGACGCATAAATCACTCGGTTCATACCGCACCTCCGCTTAACAGTGTCTCAATGTCGCCGGTCATGTCCCCGGGCTCCACCGTCGGCTCGTAGCGGGCGGCAACGCGCCCCTCCCGGTCCACAAGGAATTTTGTAAAATTCCATTTGATCTGCGCGTCCTCAAACCCGTCCTTATACCGGCCCTTCAGCATCAGCTCCATGGATTTGGCCTTTAACCCCTTGCCAAGCCCCCGAAAGCCCTTTTGGGCGGTAAGGTACCCATAGAGGGGAATGGCGTTTTCATCCCGGACCTCCACCTTTTGGGACAGCGGGAAGGTCACGCCGTAGCGCACCGAGCAGAACTCCGAAATTTCCGCTTCGTCCCCCGGTTCCTGGTCCATAAACTGGTTGCAGGGGAAGCCGATGACCACCAATCCCCGGTCCTTGTAGGTCTGATAAAGCTCCTCCAGCCCTTTGTACTGGGGCGTAAACCCGCATTTGCTGGCCGTGTTGACAATAAGCAGTACCTTTCCCCGGTACTCGGACAGGCTTACAGGCCGATGCTCGATGGACGTGTATTCGTAATCATAGACAGACATCCCTTTACCTCCTACCTTCATAATCAATTTACAACAATTTAATTGTGCAAAATAAATATAAAGCAAAACTTTCGTTCTGTCAAGACGGAAAAAACCGGCAGCATCCGGGCAAAACAGAGGGAGAAGCTTCTTGCCATATTCTTAACGATTTGATGTCCATTGACATTTAATTTAGGTAGGATTATGATACTGTGGACACTCAACCATCCTTGGGCTTAACTTTGTCAGGCCTTTTTGCCGGCTTATCCCAATAAGGCGGATAAAGGCCCGGCCAAGCGCGCCCAAGCCCGGCGTGTATGGAGGTGGGGGACGGAGATGCACGAGGCTACGCTGGCTGCACGCATGCTGCAGATTGCACAGGCGGCCGCGGCCGACCGGCAGGGCAGGGTCCGTGCCGTCACCGCCGTCATTGGAGACATGGCGGGGGTGATGACCGATTCGCTGGTCTTTGCCTTTGACGCGCTGAAAAAGAATACGCCGCTGCATGGTGCCCAGCTGAAAATTGAGCGCCAGCGGGTGTTGGTTTGCTGCCGGGGCTGCGGGGCGGAGTACGCCCCGCCCGGCTTTCCCTTTGTATGCCCGCAGTGCGGGGGCAGGGAATTCCGCATTGTCCGCGGCGAGGAAATCTACGTTAAAAATCTGGAGGTAGAAGAAGATGTGCGGGACCATTGAAGTCGAACAGGATGTGCGTGCGGAGAACCTGCATCAGTCGGGCCACCTGCGCGAGCACTTTGCGCACCATGGCGTGCGTGTCATCGGGCTGCTGGGGTCGCCCGGCTCCGGCAAAACGACGCTTCTTGAAAATATTCTGCCGGCGCTTTCGAAAAAAATGCGCGTGGCGGTCATCGAAGGGGACGTCGCCACCGAATTGAATGAAATAATCTTTGCCCTTCGCGAGTCTGCATTAACACGCTTTGCTCTCCTCATAGTTCATATCTGCCATGTCTCAGCCTTCCAGGGCGGCCAGCTGGGCGTCCAGGCGGTGCAGATCAACACCGACGGCGCCTGCCATCTGGACACCGCCATGGTCAAAAAGGCCCTGGAGGAAATTGACCTGGACGCCATTGACCTGCTGATCATCGAAAACGTGGGCAACCTGGTCTGCCCGGTGGGCTTCCCCCTTGGCGAGACCCTTCGGCTGGCGGTCATCAGCGCTGCGGAGGGCGAGGACAAGCCTCTTAAATACCCGTCCGCCGTGCTGCACACCGACGCCATGGTGGTCACCAAGACGGACATTGCCGGCTTTACCCGCGTGGACCCCGGCAAGATGGCCGAGTACGCCCGGCAGATCAACCCCGACATCCAGGTATTTTTCTCGGGCTTTGATAAGGACGGCGGCTGGAACGGTGCCGCCGGGGACGGCCAGAGCCTGGCGGATTATCTCATCGGATGATTCGGCTGATTGTGGAGGTGCGCGGCATTGTGCAGGGCGTCGGCTTCCGGCCCTTTGTGCTCCGCACGGCCCGGGAGCTGGAGCTTGCCGGGTCGGTGGTCAACCAGGGCGGGGGTGTGCACATCGTCTGCGAGGGCGGCGAGGAGAACTGCCAGGCCCTCCTTGACCGGCTGCAAAACGCGCCGCCGCCGGGGGCCATGATCTTCTCCGTCGAGACCGCCCGGGAGGAGCCGCGGGGCGAGGGGGCGTTTCGCATTCTGCCCTCGGCGCCGGGGGCCGCCGAGGTGGCGGTCTCGCCGGATCTGGGCATCTGTGACGACTGCGCCCGGGAGCTGCTGGACCCCGCCGACCGCCGCTACCGCTACCCCTTTCTCAACTGCACCGCCTGCGGCCCCCGCTTTACCATTGTCCGGGACATCCCCTACGACCGCGCCAACACCACCATGGACGCCTTTCCCATGTGTCCGGACTGTGCCCGGGAGTATGGGGACCCGGAAAACCGCCGCTTTCACGCCCAGCCTACCGCCTGCCCGGTCTGCGGGCCCCGGCTGCGCTGGCTGGAAAACGGTGAGGAACTGGACGGCGACCCCGTCGCCCGCTTTGCGGACGCCATCCGCGCGGGCAAGGTTATTGCGGTCAAGGGGCTGGGCGGCTACCACCTGGCCTGCGACGCCGCCAACGAGGCGGCGGTGCGGCGGGTGCGGGACAGCAAGCACCGCTACGCAAAGCCCTTGGCGGTGATGGCGCGAGACATGGCGGCGGTCGAGGA
>CALGIL010000150.1 GCA_937914895.1 uncultured Angelakisella sp. | reverse complement strand
GCCCTCAACCCCATTTTGACCGTGGGCAGCCAGATCGCCGAGGCCCTGGAGCTGCACAACCACGACAACAAAAGCCGGGAGGAGATTGCCCGCCGGGTGGACGAGACCCTGGAGATGGTGGGCATTCCCGCCCACCGCAAGGGCGAGTACCCCCACCAGTTCAGCGGCGGCATGAAGCAGCGGGTGATGATTGCCATCGCCCTTGCCTGCGAGCCGGAGCTGCTGATTGCGGACGAACCCACCACCGCCCTGGACGTGACCATTCAGGCCCAGGTGCTGGCTATGATGTGGGAGCTTAAATCCCGCCTGTCCACCTCCATGATCCTCATCACCCACGACCTGGGCATTGTGGCGCAAAACTGCGACGATGTGTGCGTCATGTACGCGGGGGAAGTAATTGAGCAGGGAAGCGTGGAGGACATCTTTAACGACGGCCTGCACCACCCCTATACCGTGGGGCTGTTTGGGTCCATCCCCAACCTGGAGGAGGAATCCGAGCGCCTGTCGCCCATCGAGGGGCTGATGCCCGATCCCACCGACCTGCCCCCTGGCTGCAAGTTTTCTCCCCGCTGCCCCAGGTGCATAGACGTCTGCCGCACCCAGCAGCCAGGGACGTACACAAACGGCACGCATCAAATTAAATGCCACCTGTATGCCGAACCGGACCGACAGGAGAATACATAATGGCCAACGTACTGGTAGAAACGAAAGAGCTGAAAAAATACTTTAAGGTGGGCAGCGGCATGCTGCACGCGGTGGACGGCGTCAACCTCAAAATTGAGGAGGGCAAGACCCTGGGCGTCGTGGGCGAAAGCGGCTGCGGCAAAAGCACCCTGGGCCGGATCATCACCCGGCTTTTGGAGCCCACCGACGGGGACGTTCTGTTCCGGGGCGAAAGCATCATGCAGTATAAGCGCAAGCAGCTGGACGCCGTGCGCGCCAAAATGCAGATGATCTTTCAGGACCCCTACGCCAGCCTGAACCCGCGGATGTCGGTGCAGGAGCTGATTGCGGAGCCCATGCTGATCAACAAGACCTACCGCACCAAATCCGAGGTGTACGAGCGGGTGTCCCAGCTTATGGACACGGTGGGACTTGCCCAGCGGCTGGCGGCCCAGATT
>CALGIL010000149.1 GCA_937914895.1 uncultured Angelakisella sp. | reverse complement strand
CCCAATCCAAGAAACGGCGGCCAGATTACCTGGCTCCAAATTGTAGACCCCACGCCGGGGATTTGGGCTGTTACGGTGTACGGGGACAGCATTGTGGAGGGATTTTATAACGCCTGGCTGCCCATTACCGGCATTGGGGACCCGGGGGTGCGCTTTTTGACGCCCTCCCCCAATGTCACCATTACCGAGCCGGCCACCGCCCTGGGGGTGCTGCGGGTGGGCGCGTACAGCACCTATGGCCTTCGGCTGTACCCGGATTCCTCCTGGGGCCCCACCCGCCTGCCGCTGCTGGCGCCGGACCTGTGCGCCCCCGGGGTGGACGTCAGCGGCATTTATCCCGGCGGGCCCGGCACCATGACCGGCACCAGCGTGGCCGCCGCCATTGCCGCCGGCGCCTGCGCCCTGATGCTGCAGTGGGGCATTATCCGGAATAACGATCCCAGCATCAACACCTTTTTGATCCGGGCCTACTTCATCCGGGGCTGCGACCGGTCCCCCAACATCGTCTACCCCAACGAGCAGTGGGGCTTCGGCCGCCTCAACCTTATCAACACCTTCACCCAGCTTCGCGCGACGCCCTAGGCCGCGGGGGGGCCCTGCCGCGCCGGGTCATGCAATATGACCGAAATGCGTATTTGTGTTGAAAGAATATGGTGGATTCCATCGGAGAAGTCGGGAAAGTGGGATGATTTGCCCCCTTTGTCAGATACCCTTCCCCTGTGGAATCCTTTATAATAGGGATACCAAATCGGGTAAAATCCCCTTTGCAGAAATGAGAGGAGAATAACAATGCGTAAGATTCTTGCGATTTTGCTCACCGCTGCCATGCTGCTGACGGCCGTCGGCTGCGGCGGCAACAACGCGCCCCCCGCCTCCGGTGCGGATTCTGGTTCCTCCGGCGAAGCGCCCTCCGCCAGCGGCAGCAACAAGCTGGTGCTGTACACCGCCACCGCCGAGGAAAACCTGCAGGTCATGATTCCCGCCTTTGAGGAGGCCACCGGCATCCAGGTGGACGTCATCACCGCCGGCACCGGCGAGGTGTACGCCCGCATTCAGGCCGAAAAGGAAAACCCCGCCTGCGACGTCACCTGGATTGGCGGCTACTATGCCATGCAGGACCCCACCCTCTGGGAGCCCTATGTCTCGGCGCACAACGAGGAGCTGCCCGCCGACTACCAGACCACCGACGGCATTATCAACATGGTCAACCGCGTGGCCTCGGTCATCATCTACAACAAGGACCTGGTGCCCTTTGAGATTAAGGGCTACGCCGACCTGCTGCGCCCGGAGCTGAAGGGCAAGATTGCCCATGGCGACGCCGTCAAGTCCGGATCGGCCTACAACCATCTGGAAAATATGCTGGTGGACTTTGGCGGCGGCGACGTCTTCTCCGACAAGGGCTGGGAGTATGTGGAGCAGTTCCTGGGCCAGCTGGACGGACGCATCATCGACTCCTCCGGCACCATCCATAAGGGCGTCGTCTCCGGCGAGTACGCCGTGGGCCTCACCTGGGATACCCCCGCCCAGACCTATCTGTCCCAGGATGTGCAGAACGTGGAAGTGGTGATGATGGAGGAGGGCGTGGTCAACACCGTCTCCGGCATCTGCATCATCAAAAACGCCCCCAACCTGGAAAACGCCAAAAAGTTTGTGGACTTTATGACCTCCAAGGAGGGCCAGTCCCTGCTGGGCACCGACGTCCCCGGCGCCAACCCCATCCGCACCGACGTGGAGCTTGCCCCCTACAAGGTCAGCCTGAACGACATTAAGGGCTTTGTCATCGACCCCCTGGAATCCGCCGCCAACAAAGAGAAGATTCTGGAGCGGTACCAGGAGCTTTACCTGAAGATTTTTGAATAACCCAAAACCGAAAAACCAATAGCGAAAGGTCCCCCTCGCCTGACAAACGAGGGGGAATCTTTTTAGAAGAGGTATGGCAATATGAGTGTGAACATTCAGATTAAACACGCCCTTAAGCGCTTTGACGACAACGTGGTCATCCCCGACCTTTCCCTGGAGATAAAGGAGGGGGAGTTTTTTACCCTGCTGGGCGCCAGCGGATGCGGAAAGACCACCCTGCTGCGGATGATTGCGGGCTTTAACAGCATCGAGGGCGGCGACTTCTACTTTAACGACAAGCGCATCAACGACATCGAGCCCTATAAGCGCAACATTGGCATGGTGTTTCAAAACTACGCCATCTTCCCCCATATGAACACCTGGAAAAACGTGGCCTTCGGCCTGAAGCAGAAAAAGGTGAAGGACCCGGAGCTGACCAAGCGGGTGGACGAAATTCTGGACGTGGTGCAGATCAGCGAGCTGCGGGACCGCATGCCCAAAAACATGTCCGGCGGCCAGCAGCAGCGCATCGCCCTGGCCCGGGCCATTGTCATCCAGCCCGACGTGCTGCTCATGGACGAACCCCTTAGTAACCTGGACGCAAAGCTGCGGGTGGAAATGCGCGCCGCTATTAAGCACATCCAAAACGAATTTAAAATTACCACCATCTATGTCACCCACGACCAGGAGGAGGCCCTGGCCATCTCGGACCGCATTGCGGTCATGCGCGGCGGCGTCATCCAGCAGGTGGGGGGCCCGGTGGACATCTACCAGCATCCGGCCAACCTGTTTGTGGCCACCTTCATCGGGCAGAGCAACATCCTGGATGGAACGGTGGCGGACCGTGGCGGGGCGAAGTGCGTCCAGCTGTTTGACGGCAGCCTTTACGAGATCCCCCGGCTGCGCCAGGATGCGCCCGCGGGCACCGCGGTCAAGCTGTGCGTAAGGCCCAACGAGTTTGATTTTGCCAAGGAAGGCCCCGAAGCAGAACTGGTGGAACGGGTGTTTTTTGGCGTGGATATGCAGTACACCGCCCGGATGAAGAACGGGCAGGAAGTCATAATTACGCGGGACATCCACCAGCAGATTTTAGAGGTGGGCGACCAGGTGCGGCTGGGCTTTAACACCCAGGTGGTCAATGTCTTTGACGCGGGGGGCGAGCACTCTTTGATGAAGGATGTGACCGGCCATGAATAAAAAGCGCCGCGGCTTTTTGGACGGGTGGGACATCATCACCCTGGCCTGCTTTGCCTTCTTCCTGTTCTTCTTTATCTACCCCATCTCCCGCATTTTTGTAAACTCGGTGTACGATTTTGAAACCGGTGCCTTCAGCCTCCAGCCCTTTGTGGAGTTCTTTTCCAAAAAGTATTACACCAACACCATCATCAACAGCTTTAAGGTGACCACCGCCGCCACCCTGACCACCGCGGTGGCCGGCACGGCCCTGGCCTACATCTCCCGCACCATCTCCATCCGGGGCAAGGGCCTTCTGGACATCGCCATGATCATCTCGGTGCTGTCGCCCCCCTTTATCGGGGCCTACTCCTGGATCGTCCTGCTGGGCCGGGCCGGGGTGGTCACCAAGCTTATCAACCACATCCCCGGGGTGCAGTTTGAGGGTATTTACGGCTTTGCCGGCATTTTGCTGGTCTTTTCGGTCAAGCTGTCCCCCCTGGTGTACCTGTATGTCTCGGGCGCCTTAAAAAACATGGATAACTCCCTTAACGAGGTTGCCGAAAACCTGGGCTGCGTGGGGCTTAAAAAAATCTGGCAGGTGGTCCTTCCCCTCATCCTGCCCACCCTGCTGGCCTCCGCGCTGCTGGTGTTTATGCGGGCGCTGGCCGACTTTGGCACCCCCATGCTCATCGGCGAGGGCTACCGCACCCTGCCGGTGCTCATTTACAACGCCTTCATCGGCGAGGTCAGCCAGGATTACTCCTTTGCCGCGGCCATCAGCGTGGTGGTGGTCATTTTTACCACCATTATCTTTGTGGCCCAAAAGTATGTGGCCAACCGCAAAACCATCGAGATGAGCGCGCTGCGGCCCATGGAGCCCCGGAAGGCCAAGGGAGCGAAAAATATTTTTGCCCACGCCTACTGCTATCTCTTTATTGTTCTGGCCCTGCTGCCCATTGGGGTGGTCACCTACAACTCCTTCCAAAACACCTCCGGCACCCTGTTTGTGGAGGGCTACTCCCTGAACAGCTATAAGCAGGCCCTGGGCAAGATGGGGTCCGCCATTGTCAACACTTACAGCTTTTCCACCATCGCCCTTTTGATCATCCTGGTGCTGGGCATTCTTGTGTCCTATGTGTCGGTGCGCCGGCCCAGCAAAATGACTGCGGTGCTGGACGCCATGACCATGTTCCCCTACATCATCCCCGGGTCGGTGCTGGGTATTGCCATGCTGCTGGCCTTTAACAAAAAGCCCTTCCTCCTCAGCGGCACCGCCATCATCATCATCGCCGCCTATGTGGTGCGAAGGCTGCCCTACACCATCCGGTCCAGCAGCGCCATTCTGCGGCAAATCAGCCCCAGCGTGGAGGAGGCGGCCCAGTCCCTGGGGGCCAACGGTTTTAAGACCTTCTTTACCGTCACCCTGCCCATGATGTTCTCCGGGGTTCTGCCCGGCGCGCTGATGAGCTGGATGTCCATCATCAGTGAGCTGAGCGCCTCCATTATGCTGTATGTGGGCGGCACCAAAACCATGACCATTGCCATTTACACCGAGGTCATCCGGGGCAACTACGGTGTAGCCAGCGCCCTGTCCACCATTCTGGTGGCCTCTACCATCCTGGTTCTCATGATTTTCTTCAAGCTGACCGGCCAGCGGGAAATCGAGCTTTAATCTTTTGCCCCTTTCCACGGGTGGAAAGGGGCAAAAGCCTTTTCCGCCTTCGGCGGGGGTGCCTTGCGGGGGATTGTACCCTGTCGGGTGGGACTGCTTTTAGCCAAGGTTATCTTTTCTGCTCTATGGGGCGTTGCCCCCAAGCCGCTTACGCCTCCGGCGGGGCCTCATGGACATTGTTTTTCTGTTGTCCGCCCCGGTCGCGGCGTGGGTCGGTTTATGCTTGTTACTTTCCAGCAATGGAAAGTAACCAAAGATTGCCGGG
>CALGIL010000148.1 GCA_937914895.1 uncultured Angelakisella sp. | reverse complement strand
TTTGTGCTGCGCGTCCTCCTCGACGCGGTCTCCGCCTTCGTCCTGGTGCTCATTGGTGAGGGGGCCTCCGCCGCCGCCTCGGTAATCAGCTTTTTTGTGGCCTACGTGTTTTACCGGGCCATGACGGCGGGAGGCTGGAAGGTGTCCCTTCTGCTGCTGTTTTGGGGTGTCTCCTCCCTTGTGCAGACCGTCCCCACCCTGCCCCTGTTTTTGGATTACGTGCCCTGGTTCCAGGCGGCCCTGGTCTTCGAGCTTTTAGGGGACGCCTACTTTTTGGGGCTGGGGGCGTGGCTCTGCTTTGTGCCCAAACACCGTCGATACGCCCAGGAGCTGTCCCGGGCGCGCCGGGACGGCGGTGCATAACCTCCATCGCAAAAGGGGAGCGGCAAATGCCGCTCCCCTTCATCGTCTTGCTGCCGGGATTGGGGCGTCCGCTCCCCCCTCTGCCCCCTGCCCTCCGATTTTTCCCCTCTGTCAGGTTACCTTATCCTCGGTGATGGCCCGAAAGCCCTCCCCCATGATCTCGGTGGCCTCCAGGGTGATGGTAAAGGCGTCGGGGTCCAGGGCTTTGACAATCTCCTCCACCCGGTGGTACTCCGGCGGGCGCACCGCGCAAAGGAGCACCTGCTTATCCTGGCCGGAGTAGCCCCCCTCCCCCTTGAGGAAGGTGACGCCCCGCCCCACCTGGTCCATGATCTCCCGGCAGATCTCCCGGTCCTTGCCGCTGATGATCAGCACCAGCTTGCCGGTGTAAAGGCCGAACAGCAGGCTGTCCACCAGCCTGCTGGCGGTAAAGATGGTGATCATGCCGTAAAGGCCCACCTCCAGATTTTGGAACACCAGCATGGAGGCCGCCAGAACCCCCAAATCCACCAAAAGCATCATCTTGCCAATGGGCACATGGCGGAAGCGCCGCTGGATGAGCCGGGAGACAATGTCGGTGCCCCCGGTGGTGGAGCCCCGCATAAACACAAGGGCCAGCCCCACGCCGATGCCCACGCCGCCAAACAGGGCGGCCAGCATGGGCTCCCCCTGATAAACGGGCAGGTGCACCGCCAAAAGGTCGGTCAGCAGCGTCTGGATGGCCACCGACTTTAAGGTGCGCAGGGTAAAGCCCCGGCCCAAAAACCGCCAGCCCAGCACCAGCAGCGGAAGGTTCATCACCATGGTCAGCGTGCCCAGGGGCAGGCCGGTAAGGTGGTTGATAATGACCGCGATGCCCGACACCCCGCCGGGGGCGATATTGGCCGGCGCCACAAAGCAGACTAAAGCGACGGCGTAAATGAGGCCGCCGATGAGGTCATAAAGAATGTCCACAGCCAGCCTGACCGGGGCGGAGGATTTTTTGAGGGCCATTTACGCATCCTCCTCCTCTTCCGCCACATCCGCTTCCAGCACATAACCGAACAGCTCCCGCACCCGGGGGATGTCCCCGGACAGGTACAGCCAGC
>CALGIL010000147.1 GCA_937914895.1 uncultured Angelakisella sp. | reverse complement strand
CTTTCCATTGCTGGAAAGTAACAAGCAAAAAGCAGCTCACGCCGCGACCGGGGCGGACAGCAGGAATGCTGTGCCCATGGAGACCGCCCACAGGGCACAAAAACCCTCCGGAGGAACCCCCTGGTGGAGGCCTGGAAAAAAATCTCACCGCAAAATTCGGCAAAAATCCATGGGCTGCGCTGGATATTGCCGGCGTCTTATATTATAATAAAAAACAGCAAATCCCGAAGGGCGAGACGCACGGTACATAAAATCCCGCCCGATCCTCATATCATAAAAAACGGGTGCCGCCTTTTGGGGCGGCAGGAAGGAGCTTTTCATGGGAATCATCAAAGCAGTTGCGGGCGCCATCGGCGGCGGCCTGGCCGACCAGTGGCTGGAGGTCATCGAGCCGGACGACATGAGCGACACCACCGTCTTTACCCGGGGCGTGCAGGCCCGCCGGGGGGATAAGCGGAGCTCCAACCGCAGGGGCAGTACCGACACCGTCTCCAACGGGTCGGTGGTCCATGTCTACCCCAACCAGTTTATGATGCTGGTGGACGGGGGCAAAATCGTGGATTACACCGCCGAAGAGGGCTACTACACGGTGGACGATTCCTCCCTGCCCTCCCTTTTTAACGGGCAGTTTGGCGATGCCCTTAAGGAGTCCTTCAGCCGTATCAAGTACGGCGGCGTGCCCCCCACGGCCCAAAAGGTGTACTACGTCAACCTCCAGGAGATCAAGGGCATCAAGTTCGGCACCCGCAACCCCATCAACTATTTTGACAGCTTCTATAACTCCGAGCTGTTCCTGCGCTCCCACGGCACCTATTCCATTAAGATTACCGACCCGGTGCTGTTTTATGCCGAGGCCATCCCCCGCAACAAGGACCGTGTGGACATCGACGACATCAACGAGCAGTACCTTTCCGAATTTTTGGAGGCCCTGCAGGCGGCCATCAACCAGATGTCCGCCGACGGCCAGCGCATCTCCTTTGTGGCCTCCAAGGGCCGGGAGCTGAGCAAATATATGGCCGACATCCTGGACGGGGACTGGCGGCAGATGCGGGGCATGGAGATCCGTTCGGTGGGCATTGCCAGCATCTCCTACGACGAGGAATCCCAGAAGCTTATCAATATGCGCAACCAGGGTGCCATGCTGGGCGACCCCGGTGTCCGCGAGGGCTATGTCCAGGGCTCGGTGGCCCGGGGCATGGAGGCCGCGGGCTCCAACGCGGCTGGCAGCATGGCCGGCTTTATGGGCATGGGCATAGGCTCCAACATCGGCGGCGGCTTTATGGGCGCGGCCTCCCAAAGCAATCAGCAGCAGATGCAAAACCAGAAGGCCCCCGGCGGGGAGAAGGCGGAGGAGGACCTGTGGACCTGCTCCTGCGGCCACAAAAACAGCGGGAAATTCTGCGCCCAGTGCGGCAAGGCCCGCCCCCAGGCGCATACCTGGACCTGCCAGTGCGGCCACGTGAATCAGGGGAAGTTCTGCGCCGAATGCGGAAAGCCCGCCCCCAAACGCCTGAAATGCAATCGGTGCGGCTACGAGCCGGACCCCGCCAAGCCCGCCCCTAAATTCTGCCCCGAGTGCGGCGACCCCATGGACGGTGCGGACGAGGTCTGACGGAGGAAACCCCGCGGCGGTGGTCACCCGGAACGGAGCGGGGAGGACCTGGCTGACGAATACTAATTCCCCAAGGTGGGACCTCATGGCAGTGGTCACCCGGAACGTGGCGGGGAGAACCCAGCTGACGAATACTGATCCCCTAAGGAGGGAATCCCATGGCAGTGGTAACATACAAATGTCCAAACTGCGACGGCGGACTGGTCTTTGAGCCGGGCAGCCAGAAATTTACCTGCGACTACTGCGGCAGCTCCTTTACCGAGGAGGAGGTCCGGGCGCTGGACCCTGCGCGGCAAAGCGCCCAGGCGGCCGGGGAAGCCCGGGAGGCCCCGGACCGGGACCGGTCCGGTCAGCAGCAGGAGGCGGAGCCCCAGGCCATGCTGTACAGCTGCCCCAGCTGCGGCGCCCAGGTGGTCACCGACGACACCACCGCAGCCACCTTCTGCTATTTCTGCCACAACCCGGTGGTGCTGGAGGCCCGCCTTCAGGGCGAGTTTGCCCCCGACCAGGTCATCCCCTTTGCCGTGGACCGGGAAAAGGCCGTACAGTCCTTTCTGGACTGGGTGGGCAAAAAGAAATTTGTCCCCCGGGCCTTCTTTTCCCAGGACCAGATCGAAAAGCTGACGGGGGTGTACTTCCCTTACTGGATG
>CALGIL010000146.1 GCA_937914895.1 uncultured Angelakisella sp. | reverse complement strand
GCCATCACAGGAGGCTAGCTGGGACATGGCTTGCTCCAGCTTTTGGGCAAGGTCATCCACCGAGTCTCCATCGACGAAGTCCACCCCGCAATAAGCGGTTTGGCTGCCTGGCGAGTGGCTTTTGTTATCCAAGGAAGGGCCTTTTCACTTGTGTGAAAATGCCCTTCCTTGGATAGACCCAGGCACAGATCCCTTGGGCCGGTGTGTTTTTAGGTGCAGTTCAGTGCCGCCTGTGCCGCTGCTAAGCCCTTTGGACAGAGCCGCAGACGTCCATTTTATGCCGGGCAAGGCATTCCACGGCCAGGCGGGCCTCCCGCCCGTACAGCTTGGGGTCGATGGCCTCCGGATGCTCCGCCAGCACCTTTCGCACCGCCGCCGTATAGGCAGCGCGCAGCTCGGTGGCAAAATTGACCTTGCAAATACCCTTTTGGACGCACTGGCGCACCTGCTGGTCCTCCAGCCCCGAGGCGCCGTGGAGTACCAGCGGCGCCTCCACCTGGGCCCGGATGGCACTCAGACGCTCAAGGTCCAGCCGGGGCGTCTGCTTATAGACACCATGGGCCGTCCCAATGGCCACCGCCAGGGAGAAGAGCCCGGTATCCCGGACAAACTCCCTTGCCCGCTGGGGGTCGGTGTAGTCCGATGCCCCTTCCACATCGTCCTCCTTCCCGCCGACGCTGCCCAGCTCCGCCTCTACCGGGACGTCCCTGGCAGCCGCGTACTGTACCGCCTCCCGGGTAAGGGCAAGATTTTCCTCAAAGCTTTTGCGGGACGCGTCCATCATCACGGAAGGATAGCCCGCCCCAATGGCGTCGCGGAGCAGCTGCGGGTCGGTGGCGTGGTCCAGATGGAGGCAGACGGGAATGTCCACCTCCCTGGCAAGGGCCTCCACCAGCCCCACAAACAGGCTGGCCGAAGCATAGGCCACCGTTGGGGAGGTGGTCTGCAGGATGACCGGAGAACCGGCGTCTGCCGCGGCGGCAATAACGCCCTGGGCCATCTCCAGGTTTTCAACATTAAACGCAGGCACTGCATACCCGTTTTTTTGGGCGTCCCGCAGCATTCGCCAAGCCGTAGTCAATGGCATAGTCGCACCCCTTTCCAGAAGTTTAAAGCCGCGGACTGCCGCGGCCCCAAACCCGATATGTTTAAATTCCCTCGTCCTGCCGGACGTCGGAGGACGTGGTGCCCTGGCGAAAATGCAGAATCGCCTTTTGGCCCATTTGCTCCACATGGTCCGCCAGCTCGGACAAAGAGCCGCCGTCCAGGGCCGCCTCCAAAATCATCGCCAGATTGGCCCCGGCGACCACCTCGATCCGTTTGCGGGGGTAGGACTGGCGGGTCAGCACAGCCTGGTTAAAAGGAGTGCCGCCCGACAGGTCGCAAAAAATCAAAAGCTCGTCCCCCAGGCGGTCCATCGCTTGGGTCAGTTTGGCCCGGTAGTCCTGGGAGGAATCCTCCGGCAGAAATTCCACCGCGCAAATCCCCTGCTTTTCTCCCGCCACCATATGCAAAGCGGACAGCATTCCGGTGGCATATTGTCCGTGCCCGGTGATGATGATTTCCACTTGCCCCGTCACTCCTTCGGTTTAAAGCTGCTCTGGTCCACCAGGGCCACGGCGCTGGGGTGCAGCCACAGCAGGGATGCCGGACACCGCGTGGTGATCTCTTCTGTCATCCACTGCTCGTAGACCTCCTGCTTGCCCGCGCCTGTGACCAAAAACAGCACCTCCCGGGCGGCAAAGATGTCCCCCATTCCAATGGTCATCCCCTGCTCCACCCGGTTGGACTTCAGCAGGGGGTGCAGCTTGGTGGCCGGGGCGATTTGGGCGACATGGGCGCGGGGATACAGCCAGTCTCCCGGCTCGTTAAGCCCCAGATGGCCGTTGCGGCCAAAACCCAGCACACAGAGGTCGATGAGGTGTTCCCGCAGCTGTTCCCGGACCCTGCGGACTTCCTGTTCATAGTCCTCCGCGTCGGGCCGGAAAGAGATATAGCGGCAGGGCGGGATGGACAGGGGGGCTACGATCCGCTCCTGAAGATAGCGCTCGCAGCTGGATTCGTGTTCGGCGGAAAAGCCGCACCACTCGTCCAGTTTGGTCACCATCATCCGGGTCGTGTCGATTCCCCTGGCCCGCACCCCCTCCACAAACAGGCGGTACGCAAGCTCGGGGGAGCCGCCGCTGGCCAGGCAGAGGTTGGCCGCGGGGTTGCCGGCGACGGCTTCTATCATCCGGTCTGCGGCCGCCCGGCTTAGTTCTTCAAAGCTTTGTACGGTATCAGTTCTCAATTGCGCCACGCTCTTTTCTTCCAAATTACATGATTCCAATAAACGCGCCCAGCAGTACAACCACAAAGGTCCCGGTAATCAGGGCAACGGGGCTTACGTTCTTTTTCTTAAGCAGATAGTACAGCAGTCCCACATACAGGGCCGGCAGCAGGTGCGGGAAAATCAGGTCCAGCACCCCGGTCTGCAGGTCCAGCGTAAATCCTTCGCTCAGCGGGATGGCAATGCTGACGCCAAGGCTGACGTAGGTGGCAATCAGTCCGCCGATAATGGTGATGCCCATAATGCTGGCGCAGCGGGAGATGATGGCGGCGTGCTCGCCGATTTTGCCCAGGGATTTAGTGCCCAGATTATACCCAAAGTGGGTCAGGGGGATCCGCAGGAAAAACACAAGCATGTACACCACAAAGAAGAGGATGGGCCCCAGGATGTTGCCCGACATGGCAAAGGAACCGCAGATGCCCGCCATAATGGGAAGCAGCGTAAACCAGAAGAAGGCATCCCCAATGCCGGCCAAAGGCGCAAACAGCGCCGTTTTGACGCCGCGGATGACCGACCGGTCCTCCTTGGCTTCCTCCAGCGAAAGGAGCAGTCCGCACAAAAACCCACAGAAGTTGGGATGGGTATTGATGAATTCCATGTTGTCGGTAAGGGCGGCGGCCAGGTCCTCCTTGTTTTTGTGGATCTTTTTGAGGGCGGGAATCTGCATAAAGGTCATGCCGGGCGCCATCATCCGCTGATAATTGAACATGATGACGACGAAAAACGACCTCAGCGCAAGATAGGTAATATCTTTTTTAGTCAGCACCTTGTTAGATTCCTTCACTGTTATCCCCTCCCACCGCAAGACCTGCTTTTTTCTGATCATTATATTTGTTGAACTCCATGATGGCCAGCGCGGCAGCCAGAATGGCCAGGGGCAGCAGGTTGCCAAAATCAATAAAGGTGGCAAACAAAAAGCCGATGACAAGATAGGGGACCAGCCAGCCCTTGAGCATGGTTTTTAAAAGCATGGCAAACCCGATGCCGGGGAGGATGCCCCCGATGATTTCAAACCCGTGGGTAAGCCATTCAGGCATCAGCGAGATCAGATTCCGCATGGCGTCCTGGGCAAGATAGGCAGACAGAAACACCACAATGGCATACACCACACCCACCAAAACCCAGGAGGCGATGCTGACCGTATAAAACTTTTTGGTGTCTGCCTCCCGGGCATACTTATCCATGCGGGGCATCAGCAGTGAATAACCGGACCAGAAGAAGATGACAACGTACTGCATCAAAAAGCTGAAGGGAAGCGCCAGGGCCATGGCCTCCTTGGCCCCAAGCCCGCCGGTATGGGCCAGCACCGTGGCCATAATGCCCGCCAGAATAGGGTTGGGCGGCTGGGTGCCCCCCGCCGGGGTAAGTCCGGCAAAGGCAAGCTCGGTAATGCCGCCGCAGATGACGCCCAGGGTCAAATCTCCCAGGATCATTCCCGAAACAGTACCCACAATGATGGGCCTGAACCAGAAAAACGCCTCCAGGTAAAAATCCAGTCCCGCAATAAACGCCAGCAGCGCAAGGCCCAGTCCCTGCATCAATGTAATTTCCAAGGTATTCCACTCCTTTACAGTTTTATAATCTCCATTCCCGGTACATCCTGGATAAACAGATAAACGCCAAACGACTTAATTTTTTCCAGCTGCTGACGGTCATGGTCGTCCACATACACCTTGGTTGACAGGCGCTCCTTCCCCTCGGCAAAATGCATATTGCCCACGTTGACCTTAGGGATGGGCACGCCGCCCTCCAAAAGCTGTGCGATTACCTCGGGGGTTTTGGCAATTATAAAGATCTTTTGCGCCTCCGACGCCTTATGGATGATCTCGATGGTTTTGGCGACGGTAAAGAAACGCACCCCCACGCCGATGCTGTTGGTGGTAATGGTCATCAGTTCCTGCTGCAGCGTATCCTGCGCCACCTCGTCATCCACCACCACAAGAAGATTCGCCCCCAGGGACGTAGTCCAGGTGACGCCCACCTGCCCGTGGATCAGGCGGTTGTCAATCCGTGCCAGTAAAATGTTCGGCATACTCCTCCTCCTTTTGGTTCAATAGCTGATAAACTGCTTCAGTTCTCCCGGGCTGTCGGGATCGATACCTTTTTTAAGGGCCAGATGGTAGGCCACAGACTGCATCATGGTGACAAAAAACAGTCCGCGGATTTCCTCCGGGTATTTGCTGTCCAGGGTAAAGCACTCATCAAACCGGCCGTCTTCGGCCGCGCGCCCACACAGAATGACCTTACCCCCGTGGGACTTGATTTCCAGCGCCATCTGGTCTTCTCTGAGGATGTTCTCCGCAGAGGTGGCCGCAATAAATGCATAAGTATTGGGACCCGCCGCCACAATGGGCCCATGCCGGTACTCCAGCGTCTGAAAATAGTTGACCAGGTGCTCGGCCATTTCCAGGATGATGTAGGCACCCTCCACGGTGGTGCCGTACTGGATTCCATTGCCCAGCGCCACAATCTCGGGGCTTTCCATGGTGTCCACCAGCCCTTTTACCTTGGCCTCCGCCTCGGCATAATACCCGGGGGCCGCATTTAAGTAGGACTGGATGTCATCCAGAAGCCCGGGGCTGCCCAAAATACCCGCAATGGTAATGCTGGCCAGGTACAGGCAGCTGAAGGACCTCGTCTGGCAAATCGAAATCTCCTTTGCCCAGGGGATGGAAAGGTTGAGGTCGGACATCTTTTGCAGCTCGTTTTCCGGATATTGGGTAATGGACAGCACCTTGAGGTTGGGATAGTACCCCCGCATAATCTCCACGGCGTCCAGCAGCTCCCGGGATTTGCCCGAGCGGGAGGGAGCAATAATCACCGGGTCCTCGAAAAGATGTTCAAATTCCCGGGGCGACATGGCAATATCGGCAGCCTTAATGGCCGTTGCCCGTTTGTCGGTATAGAGATTAAAGCTGCGGTAGGCCGACAGGGCCCCCCAAAAGCTGGAACCGCACCCCAGCAAAACCACCTCCCGCCTGTCCTTAAAAAACGCCTCGATGCGCTCTTTCTGCCGCAGCACCTCATTGTAGGTCTGCTGCATTTCCCGATAGGAGAAGTGGATCTCCCCATAAGACTGATGGCTCATGAACAATACCTCCTAAATTGCCGCCTTGACCAGCGGTACCCAAACATGCGTGACTTTATACAGACCCCCGCCCAAAGGCGGAAGCTGAAATCAGATAAATCTATGTCCTGTGCTATTCCACAATGATGACTTCTACCGCATTTTCCTCCATTTGCCGCAGGGCCTCGGGGGAAATGCCGTTGTCCGTAATGATGATGTCAATGTTTTTTATGGCGGCAATGACAGCCTTGCCCCGCTTGCCAAACTTTGTGCTGTCCATGAGTACAATGGTGGACTGGGACAGGGCCATGCACCAGTTATACAGCTCCATGGCCTCCAGGTCTGCGGTGGTGCAGCCGACATTTTGTACGTACCCGTCCGCCCCCATAAAGAGATAATCGCAGGTCATCAGCTTCGAGCCTGCCAGGGTCAGAAATCCCCGAAGCTCGGCCTCATCCCGGTTATACTCTCCCCCCAACAAAATTAACTGAATATGCTCCTTGTCAACTAACTCGTTAAACACAATCATGGAGTTTGTAATAACGGTGATGGGGATATTTTTAATATGCTTGCAGATGCGAAACACGGTGGTGCCGCCCAGCAGCACGGCCGTGGAGTGAGGGTTAATCATCCCAGCCGCCTT
>CALGIL010000145.1 GCA_937914895.1 uncultured Angelakisella sp. | reverse complement strand
CATTGCCGCAGGACGGCAAAATCCTGCGGCTTTTTTCTGCCCTGGGCCGGCGGCCGCAATTTTCCGCCGCTTTTTTTGCCCCAAGGATGAAATGCTCCTTGGTATTTGTCAACTTATGTCGAATACAGGATTAGGGATGTATTTTTTTCCAGATGGGGCGGACCCCAAATAAACTACGCTTGGAGTAAAACAGCATGAAAAACATGACCATCAGTAAAAAATTGATTTTGGGCTTTGGGGCGGTGCTGGCCCTGATGGTACTGTCCGCGGCGCTGTCGCTGTACGGCATTGGCGCCATTGGCAATCAGCTTACGCTTTATACCGAGTATACCATGCCCAACAGCGTGTCGGTCTGGACCATGCGGCGGGGTATGGTGGCCGTGGAGCGGGATATTCTGGAGGCCTCCATCTCCGAAGACATCAAGTCCATCAGCGAGGCTTTGGACCGGACCAAGGCGGACGAGCAGTCCCTGCGGGAAACCCTGGACGCCTACGCCGGAAGCCAGCGGGACGACGCCCAGAGCGAGCAGATCCGGGAGCTGCAGTCCCTGCTGGACCAAAGCGTCGAAATCCGCAAGAAGATCAGCCCCCTTCTTGGCACCCCGTCCATGCTCAACCGGCAAAAGGCCGGCGATTTGTATTTTGACCAGTATCTTCCCCTGATGGACCAGATGACGGATATTTTTATGGATTTTTCCGATTCGGCAGCCCAGCAGGCCGCCCAGCAGGCCGCACAGGCACAGTCCACCGCCACCCTGGCGTGGATTATGCTGGGGGCCTCCGCCGCCGTTTCTCTGGTGGTAACCATTCTGATTGTCAAATCCATCCGCAAATCCATCATGGCCCCCGTGTCGGAAATCGCCACTGCCTACCGCGAAATGGCGGGGGGCAGCCTGAACGCCAAAATTTCCTATGAGGGCCGTGACGAGCTGGGGCAGATGGCGGCCCTGATCCAGGAGACCAACCAGATGCAGAGCGCCCTTGTGGGGGACGTCATCGAAAAGCTTACCAAAATATCCCAGGGTGACCTGCGTTTGCAGGTGGATCTGGACTATCCCGGGGACTATGCCCTTCTAAAGCAGACCATCGAAAATACGATTTCCGCCCTGAACGACACCATGAAAAACATCAACACGGCGGCCGAACAGGTATCCACCGGCTCCGACCAGGTATCCAGCGGGGCCCAGGCCCTGGCGGCGGGCTCCACCGAGCAGGCCGCATCGGTGGAGGAGCTGGCCGCCGCGGTGGAAAAAATTGCGGGACAGGCGGAGGAAAACTCCGCCGCGGTGCTGGCCGCGTCCAAATCCGTGCAGCAGGCGGGCACGGGGGCAAGCGCCGGCAACGAGCATATGCAGCAGCTTATCCGGGCCATGGCGGACATCTACTCCTCCTCCAATAAAATTGCCAGCATTACCAAGGTTATCGAGGACATTGCCTTCCAGACCAACATCCTGGCCCTGAACGCCGCCATTGAGGCGGCCCGGGCGGGCAGCGCCGGCAAAGGCTTTGCGGTGGTGGCGGACGAGGTGCGCAACCTGGCCGCCAAATCGGCGGAGGCCGCCAAGCAGACGGGCGAGCTGATTCAAAGCTCTGTGGATACGGTGGAAAAGGGCGCCATGCTTACCGACCAAACCGCCCTGATTTTGCAGGAGGTGGGCACCAGCGCCGAAGAGGTGGTAGGCAGCTTCGGGACCATTAAGCAGTCCATTGCCGCGCAGACCGTGGCCATCGAGCAGATCCGGGACGGGCTGGCCCAGATTTCCTCGGTGGTGCAGACCAACGCCGCCACCGCGGAGGAAAACTCCGCCACCAGCGAGGAGATGTCCGCCCAGGCGGCCACCCTGCGCCGGGAGGTGGGCAGATTTAAGCTGGCGGACAGCACCGCCGGGGAATCCTCTTCCCTGTACGCTTATTCGGCGCAGGAGCCGGAAGTGGAATTCGCCTTTCAGGCGGACGACTCCTTTGGAAAATACTGATTTTCCAAAGAGGGCCGCGTCCACCCAACCGGCGGCCCACACAACACACAGGGAGGAATAAAAGCATGGGCACAGCTCCTGAGACACAGCCCGCCGAAAACACGGTGCCTTGGGTCGTATTTCAAATCAAGGATACCTATTACTGCGTAAACAGCGGGGAGATTGCCACCATCCTCCGCCTGCCGGAATACCAGCCGCTGCCGGCGGCGCCGGATTATATGACCGGCATCTTCCTTTACCGGGACGACGTCATCCAGCTTTTGGACCTGCGCACCGTCTTTGGCCTGCCCACCCAGACCCGGGAGTACGACGACTTTGCCGCCATGCTGGACCAGCGCAAGCAGGACCATGTCAACTGGGTGACGGCGCTGGAGCATTCCATCCAGACAAACGAGCCCTTTACCCTTGCCACCGACCCCCACCAGTGCGCCTTTGGCCGGTGGTACGACAGCTACACCGCCGAAAGCGAATCGGTGCGCGGCCACCTGGCGCGCATTGACGACCCCCACCAGCGCCTGCACCACGCGGCGGAGGAGGCGGCCGCCTGCAAACAGGAGTGCGACCAGTGCAAGCGGGAGGTCTGCCTCAAGGAGGTTTTGCGCCGCACAAAGGAACAGTATATGCCCCTGATCCTGCAGCTTTTAGACGAGGCAAAGGGCATCTTCCGCGAGCAGGTGTTCCGGGAGATGGTGCTGGTCCTCAACGACGGCTCCCGGCTGGGGCTGGTGGTGGACAAGGTGATCTCGGTGGAGCACCTGGACCCCATGAGCGGCGAGGCTGCGGGAGAGGGCGGCCTGGGCAGCGTCCGGTATCTGACGGACATCCGCAAAAGCCCCAAAATCTCCTCTGCCATCCTGGAGCTTGACGTGGAAAGGCTGCTGGAATCCCTGGGCGCGGCCCAATGACGGCAGCCTTATAAGCGAACATCCCAAAAACGGGCATGCTGCCTTTGGCAGCATGCCCGTTTTGCCGCCCGCATGTCCTTTACCCCCCGCGCATAGATTATGTTATACGGCCCCCGGGGACGGGCGGCCCGGGGGGAGGCGGCGAAGATGAGACGACCCGCATACAGGCTGCTAGTGCTGGGCCTGGCCCTGATGCTCTGCTGCGCCTGCGGCCGGGGTGCGGGGCCCGGGCCGCAGGCGGAACAGACGCCCCCGGAGCCCGGCGTCGTCTCCCCCTTTCCCCGGGCGGGAGCGGACCCCGGCCATCCCCTGGTTTTTGTGCCGGAGGGGGAGCTGGGCGCCCAGGAGACCATACGGGCCTACTTTGACCAGCACTACCGCGCCTACGGAAGTCTTCAGTATATCGACGTGGGCAGCATTGCGGACATGGGGCGGACCGCCATGGCCAACTCGGCGGTCTGGCTGCAAAGCCTGACCATGCGCCGGCGGCTGCTGAAGGAGCAGGGCCTTTGCTATGTGGAGACCCGGCTTTACCCCTACACCCTCACCTTTGTGCGGGAAAGCGCCCTAAGCGACCCGCGGGTGGACTTTTGGGCGGAGGAGGGCATTCCCGTCGAAGAGGCGGGGGCCCAGCTGTTCCATTTTGTCATCACCGGCGAGGAGGGCCGGGCCTATCCCCCGTTTTTTGCCCTGAACGCCCAGCACACCATGTGCCTGCAAAAGACGGACGGGGTGTGGAAGATTACGGCCCACTACTTCCCCGGATCGGCGCGGCGCTTTCCCCGGGACGTCCTGCTGCCGCCGCCGGACGAGGCCCTGCTGCTGGCCCGGCTTCGGCTGGAGTTTGGGGAGGGGCCGGACGGCGGGGAGGATGCCCCGGCCCCGGGGGCCCGCCCCTATGACGGGGCCCTGGCAGCCAGCTATGCCAGAATGCACGCCGAGCACCCCAACCCCGCTTTTTACGCCATCGGCGACTGGCTGGGCAACTGCGCCAACTTTACCTCCCAGTGCATCTGGTGGGGCTTTGGCGGAGGGGAGCCGCCGGATGAGGGGGCCGCGGAGCCCATGACCCCCCGGTGGTACGGGGGCCGCGGGGGCGGCACCCTGCCCTGGGAGAACGTGGCGTGCTTTTGGGACTATGCCGCCGGGGGCGGAGAGATGGAGGCGCGGGTGCTGTCCGGCGCCGCCGCCCTGGCGCCGGGGGACCTTGTCCAGGTGCGCGCCGCCCCGTCGGACCCGGACGGAGACGCGGAGGAGGAGCGCTTTCACCACAGCCTGCTGGTGGTGGACGCCGACACCCTGCTGCTGGCCCAAAACTCCCCCAACTGCTTTGTCTATTATTCCGACCTTGTCAATACCGAAGTGCGGATGCTGCGGCCGGTATCCCTGCCGCCTGCCTAGGACGGACAAAACCCGGCCCGGCAGCATCGCGCCAGACCCTTGAGGGTGTCCCTGCCGACTGCCCAGGGCAGACAAAAAGGACCGCCCCGGAGGGAGGGTCCTTCAGTCGGCCGCCGGCGACGTGCAAAAACGGGCAGCTGCCGGTGGGGCCTAGCTGGCAACCATCACGCGGTAGCAGGCTTTGCAGTCCGTGGTTTGGAAGTTGAACTGGTAGCAGCCGTTGCCGTCGGTGCAGGTTTGGGCGACCTCGCGGGTGCCGTCGCCGCACACTCTCATCAGGCACAGGGTGGCGCCCACCGCGGGGCAGCCGCACTGGTTGATCACCTGGCCGGTGATGGTGACGGCAAAGCGCTCCACAATATTCAGGTCCACGCGGGCGCTTGTATCCGCACCGCATACGCAGACGTCCGGGGAGGTTCCGCCGGAACAGCCGGTTTGGCAGGCCGGCATATTCCTCATGTTTCTGTTCATGGATATCCACCTTTCTTTTTGGGGACCATGGGCCCGCCGGGTCCCATGTCATCGCACCGGAGGATGGGGACTTGTGCGTTGGACTTGCCGCGTCCCCCCACAGCCGGCAGGCCCGGCCCGGCTCCGGGCGGGAACCGCCAAAGGCGGGCGGGAGGAATTCTCCGGTGTATGTACCGCGCCGCGGGCAGGGGCTTTAAAGGCCGCGGCAGGGGCAGGCTGATGCTCTAAGCAAATCACTACCACTATATGTCTGCGGTGTGCAATGTGTTATCCGCCCCCCAACGGCCCCGGCCCCCGCAGCCCCATAATGCTCCCCCGGCGGGGGGCTTTTTTGCGGCCCCCAGGCACAGCCGCCCCCCTTCACACGATTCCCCCGGTGCTTTCCCGCACGCAATCGCTTTTTTTGACAGCCTGCGGCCCGGCCCGGGGGCCGCACCCTGCCCCGGGTCCGGCGCCCGGTTGTAAAGCTCCGCAAACTATGGCATACTAGGAATAATATTGATTATTGAACCCATGACCAGGAGGCTTTATATGCGAATTGTGGAATCAGTGGTGGGAGACATCCGCCGAAAGGTCTTTACCGAGGTGGCGCGCCTTGCCTACGAGGGCGGCGACTACAACCGGATCGACGAGCTCCCCTACCGGATCATCCCCGGGGAGGAGGCCAAATACCGGGAGTCCATCTTTTTGGAGCGGGCCATTGTGGGCGAGCGGCTGCGGATGGCCATCGGGCTGCCCCTGCGCCCCATCAGCGCGCACGCCCCCCTGTCCATGGGCATTCAGGAAAGCGCCATTGCGGAAAAATATTTTGATCCCCCCCTGGTCAACATTATCAAATTTGCCTGCAACGCCTGCCCGGACCGGTACTTTGTCACCGACGGGTGCCAGTCCTGTCTGGCCCACCCCTGCATAGAGGCCTGCCCCAAGGACTGCATTGAGATAAAGGAACACGCGGTCATCGACCAGGAGCGCTGCATCCAATGCGGGCGGTGCAAACAGGTCTGCCCCTACCAGGCCATTCTGAAGCAGGAGCGCCCCTGCGCCCGGGCCTGCGGGGTGGACGCCATCGTCAGCGACGAGCAGAACCGCGCCGTCATCAATCAGGACAAATGCGTCGCCTGCGGCATGTGCATTGTCAACTGCCCCTTTGGCGCCATTACGGACAAGGCCCAAATCTTCCAGCTGATTCACGCCATGAAGACGGGGCACCGGGTGATTGCCATTGTGGCCCCCTCCTTTTTGGGACAGTTTGGCCCCAACATCACCCCGGAACGGCTGACCGCCGCCCTGGGGGAGCTGGGCTTTTACAAGGTGATGGAGGTGGCCGTGGGGGCCGACCTGTGCACCATTGAGGAGGCCAAGGACTTTGTCCGGTTTGTCCCGTCGGAGCAGCCCTTTATGGCCACCTCCTGCTGTCCCTCCTGGTCGGCCATGGCCAAAAAGGAGTTCCCCGACATTGCCCACTGCCTCAGCATGGCCCTTACCCCCATGGTGCTGACGGCGCGGCTGGCCAAAAAGGACTGCCCCGACAGCAAGGTGGTGTTTATTGGGCCCTGCGCCGCCAAAAAGCTGGAGGCCAGCCGCAAGGCGGTGCGCAGCAACGTGGACTTTGTCATCACCTACGAGGAGCTTTTGGGAATGTTTGAGGCCAAGGGCATCGACCTGAGCCGGGTGGAGGGGAACGACCCCCTGGGGGAGCCCACCGCGGCGGGGCGGGGCTTTCCCATCAGCGGCGGGGTGGCCAGGGCGGTGGCGGACGCCATTGGCCGCATCGACCCCCAGCGGGAGGTGCAGGTGGTTACCGCCGAGGGCCTGCGGGAGTGCAAGCAGATGCTGGCCAAGGCCCAAAAGGGGCTGTACGACGGGTATTTGCTGGAAGGCATGGCCTGCCCGGGCGGGTGCGTGGCAGGCACCGGCACCGTGCGGGATTCCCGAAAAACCGCCCGGCTGGTCACCCAGTACCAGCAGGAATGCACGGACAAAAACGCCATGGATTCCAGGTATGAGGTCACGCTGGGACTTTTAAACGACTGACGCGGCCGCGCACCGGTGCGGCATAAAATCAAACAGGCCTCCCCCCTCGAGGATGCGTTCTCGAAGGAGGAGGCTTTTTGATGGCGGCGGCTATTTTACGGTGTCATAGGGCCAGGTGTTGATGCCCCCAAAGTCGTACACGTTGGTGTACCCCATGGCGGCCAGCTTTGCGGCGGCCTGGGCGCTGCGGTTGCCCGAGCGGCAGTAGACCAGAATCTCGGCGTCCGGGTCGGGCAGCTGCTCCGGCATTTGGTCGGCGATAGTCTCGTTAGGGATCAAAATCGCGCCGGGGATATGTCCCGCCGCATACTCCTCCGGGGTGCGCACGTCCAGAATGATCACCTCGTCCCCGCTGTCCATGCGGGCCTTAGCCTCCTCCGCCGTCATCTTTTGGTACCCGGCGGCGGACCGGGACCCCCCCGGCGCGGGGGCCCTGCCCGGAGCCGCCAGGGCCACCGCCGCCAAAACGCCCAAAACGGCGCCAAGCCCTGTGGCGGCATAGGGGCCCATGGGGGCGGCGCAGCCCCCGGCGGAACAGCCCACCAGCCGGTACAGCACAAAATAGCCCACGGCCCCGCCCGCCAGGGCGCCTATAAGAGTCCGAATCATCATTTGCTTTCCCTCCACGGCCGCGGCAGGCGGCCCTTTTAAGGACAGTCTACCAGGGGAACGCCGCGTCTTCTGTAACCTTGTCACTTTGGGGCGGGGAGCTAAGCCTTCCCATCCCGGCTGTCAGGCTGTCAGAAAAGCAATTGCGTACGGGAAAGCACCGGGGGAAAGTGTGAAGGGGGGCGGCGAGCCCCCACTTTCGCATCGAGGCGCACATGGTGCGCCGGATCATCCGCCCGCAGGCGACAAAACGGGCGGTATGCCCGTTTTGGTCGGTTTGACGTAAAAGGCCGAAGCGCAGCGGAGGGCTTTTGCGTCAAACCGAAGCTGACGGGAAAATACCCGTCAGCTTTTGTTTGAAATACGTACTGCCTGTGCCCGAACGTCAGGGGACAGGACCGGCCCCTATCAAAACAGCTTTTTGAGAGAGGCCGCCGCGTCGGAGAGCTTGTCGGCGGAAAGCTTTGCTTTGACCCCGCTGATGACCTGCCTTACGACTTCGTCCGGCAGATCGACGCCCAGGGCCGACTCCACGGCCTTGACCGGATCGGCCTTGAAGCGCTCCAGCAGGGACTTGTCACCGGCTATTTTTTCGATGGCGGCGCTGATTTGTTCCTTCAGGTCCATGGGATCACCTCACTGGTCAAGCTTTTCGATCTTTGCGTCCACAGCGTTCTTTTTGACGGACTCAATGCCCTTCAGGCAGCTGGCCAGCGTCTTGTAGCCCTCGCCCACAGCGATAATCTGGCCGTTTGTGGCCTTCAGGCGAAAGCGGATTTCCCCCGCCTTGTCCTCGTATACCTCAAACTTGGGGTTCTTTTCCACCGCAAAGTTTTCCGTCGTCTGATTTTCAATGGCGGCGGCCGGCGCGTTTTTTTGTACGCTGGCGATGCCGGCGCGGCAGGTGCTTTCGGAGGAATACACCTCGGAAGTAGCGATAACCTCACCGTTCCCGGCCTTCAGATCGAACTTGATTCCCGTATTGACAGTGCGCAAAACAAATTTGCCCATAACATAACCCCCTATCCTTTATTTTACTTTATTTTACCCTAAAAATTCCCATAAATCAACCGTATTTGCCCATTTTCTAGGAATTTTTCCTGATTTGACAGGGCCAGCGGCCGCCCCAAAGCGGGGTTATGCGCGGGCAAAGCAAGTCATAAAATCCCATACCTTTCGGCAATAACGTCCTTTATTTCATCAAAAGTCTTTACGGCGGGGGGATGCTCCGGGTGGCCGGAAAGGTGCTTTTCCATCCACACCATACTGTACCAGCGGCCAAACTTATACCCGCACTGATGGAACTCCCCCACCAGCCGGTACCCCAAATGCGCATGAAAGCCCACGCTGTTTTGCGTGAGGTATTCGTCCTCCACCTCCGGATAAGCAATGCAGGCGTTTAAATTCAGGATGTTTTGCAGGGCAAGGACCTTTTCCAGCGCCTCGTACAGCTCCCGGCCAATCCCCAGGTGCTTTTGGTCCTGCCGGACATAAACCGTGGCTTCGGCCGCCCAGTCATAGGCCGCCCGGGTGTTAAAGGCGCCGGCATAGGCGTAGCCCGCGATTTTTCCATTTCGTTCGGCGACCAGGTAGGGGTATTTTTCCAGTACCCGCCCCATCCGCCGCTCAAATTCCGCCACGGTGGGCACGGCATATTCAAAGGTAATGGCCGTGTTTTCCACATAGGGGGCGTAAATTGTGGACAGCTCCTTTGCGTCCTGTATAGTGGCAACTCTGATTTTACTGCTTTCCATCCTATCCTCCCCACCATTTCCGCCTGCGCACAC
>CALGIL010000144.1 GCA_937914895.1 uncultured Angelakisella sp. | reverse complement strand
GGCATAAGCCTTTCACTGAACCACTCGCCTAGCGAGTGGTTTTCTTTATACAAAAGAAAGGGCGCCTTTGCGGGCGCCCCATTCTTTGGCTTATTTGCGTACTTTCTGCTGTATACAACTTGGCTTAATGTTTGCGTATTGCAGTGACCTTGCGTGTACAGTCTACAAATCTATGCTGAAGTCGTGAAACCTACTCGCTGCTTTCTTTACAGCAGGAGTCCTTCCTTTTTCCCTTCACCGCGGCGATGGCCGGCATCAGAGGACGCAAGACGTTGCTCTTGGCAAGGTGGAACCATTGTTTCACAAAAATCGTCTTGATGCGGCAGTTACTCGTTGGCGGTGAGGTCCTCACACGGGTCTATGCCAGCTTCCTCGTACATTGGACTCACCCCTTTCCGTTTATTCCCGGCTGTTCCGGTTGGAGAAAGCCGATTGCTTCGGACCATTTTCTGCTTCAAAATGGCCTTTCAGGAATCACTCTTCTTCCTCGCCTTTAGGATAGCACACTTCTTTCCCCTTGTCAAGTTGTACAATATCGACAAGGGTTTGTCGGCTTTTGTCGCATTTTGTATAAAACCCGGGTTCTGCCGCGGCGCAGAAAAGCGGAGAGGGCGCGCCCTCTCCGCTTTTTACTGCCCCTGTGGGGCCGTTAGATCAGCTCGATAATGGCCATTTCCGCGGCGTCGCCGCGGCGGGGACCAATCCGGGTAATCCGGGTATAGCCGCCGGGGACGTCCTTGTACTTGGGCGCAATTTCGTCGATAACCTTCTTGGCAACCGTCTCTTTGGTAATATAAGAATACACCTGCCGCTTGGAGTGAAGGTCGCCTCCCTTGGCGATGGTGATCATCTTTTCGGCCATAGACCGGACCTCTTTGGCCCGGGTGACGGTGGTCTCGATCTTCCCGTTTTCCATCAGGAAGGTCACCATCGCACGGAGCATGGCTCTCCGATGGTCGCTGGACCTGCCCAGCTTTCTGACTCCTGGCACTAGTATCACTCCTTTAACCTGTTTGCTTAGTCTTCTTCTTGGTGCATATTGACGCCCAGATTTTCCATCTTGTTGACGACCTCTTCCAGGGACTTTTTGCCCAGGTTGCGGACCTTCATCATCTCTTCGGGTGTCTTGCTGGCAAGGTCGCCCACGGTATTGATGCCGGCGCGCTTGAGGCAGTTAAAGGCGCGAACAGACAGGTCAAGCTCTTCAATGGTCATCTCAAGAACCTTGTCTTTCCCGGTGTCCTCTTTTTTCTCCATGATTTCCGTAGAGCTCACTTCGTCGCTCAGTTCCACGAAGTGGTTGAGTTGTCTATTGAGGATCTTGGCCGCCAGGCTGACCGCTTCTTTGGCCGAGATGGTCCCGTCGGTCCAAACCTCCAGGGTCAGCTTGTCGTAGTCCGTAATCTGTTCGACGCGGGTGTCCTGCACCGCGTAATTGACCTTGAGCACCGGGGTGTAAATGCTGTCCACAAAAATGGTGCCCACGGGGGCCTTGTCGCCGTCCAGCGCCTTGTTGCGGTCGGAGGAAACATAGCCCTGCCCCTTTTGGACCACCAGCTCCATGTTCAGCTTGGCGCCTTCGGCCAGGGTGGCAATGTGCATGCCGGGGTCCAGCACCTCCACCTCGCTGCTGCCGGTGATGGAGCCCGCGGTGACCTCGCACTCGCCCTCGGCGGCAATTTTGACCCGCACGGGCTCGTCACTGTACAGCTTTGCGGTCAGCCCCTTGATGTTGAGGATGATTTCGGTCACGTCCTCCTTGACCCCGGGGATGGTGGAAAACTCATGCTGGATGCCGTCTATTTTGACTGAGGATACGGCCACACCAGGAAGCGAGGAGAGGAGCACCCGTCTCAGGCTGTTGCCCAGGGTGATGCCAAAGCCGCGGTCCAGAGGTTCGGCAATAAACTTGCCGTAAGTGCCGTCGGACTTCAGCTCTGCGGTTTCGATCCTGGGCTCAATAATTTTAACCACTAATGAAAACCCTCCTTAGTTCGACAAATGGTTTGTCTGCTTCCCATATGCTCGGTCGGCGGATTACTTACTGTAATACTCGACGATGAGATGCTCTTCCACGTCCAGGTCAATGTCGTCCCGGGCGGGCATCTCAATGACCTTGGCCTCCAGCTTTGCCGCATCCACGTCCAGCCACTTGGGCACGGGGCGGGGGGCGTTTGCCTCGGCAACCTCTTTGATTTTGTCGGTCTGTCTGCCCCGGGCGGACACGGCCACCACGTCTCCGGCCTTCAGCAGGATGGAGGGGATGTTGGCCTTGTGGCCGTTAAGGGTGTAATGTCCATGGCGCACCAGCTGGCGGGCCTCTTTGCGGGAGGAGGCAAAGCCGATGCGGTACACCACGTTGTCCAGGCGGCTTTCCAAAATCTGCAGCAGGTTTTCACCGGTGATTCCGGGCTTGCGCTCGGCCATATCGTAATATTTGGCAAACTGGCTTTCCAGCACGCCATAATATCTTCTGGCGCTCTGTTTGGCCCGCAGCTGCACGCCGTACTCCGAAACCTTCCTCTGGCGGGCTTTGCCGTGCTGGCCGGGGATGGTGGCCCTGCGTGTCACGGCGCATTTGTCCGAGTAGCAGCGGTCGCCCTTCAAAAATAGCTTCTTGCCCTCGCGGCGGCATTGTCTGCAGCTTGGGCCGGTATATCTTGCCATGCGTTAAAGCACCTCCTGTATTCTTTACTAGACGCGGCGTCTTTTGGGGGGACGGCAGCCATTGTGGGGGATGGGGGTGACGTCCTTGATCATGATGACCTCCAGGCCCGCCGCCTGCAGGGCGCGGATGGCGGCTTCCCGGCCGGAGCCGGGCCCCTTGACATAGACCTCCACCGTCTTCAGGCCGTGCTCCATGGCGGCTTTGGCGGCCACCTCGGCGGCGGTTTGGGCGGCGTAGGGCGTGCTTTTTCGGGAGCCGCGGAAGCCCAGCCCGCCGGCGGACGCCCAGCTGAGGGCATTGCCCTGGGTGTCGGTCAGGGTGACGATGGTATTATTAAACGTAGACTGAATGTGGGCGGCGCCGCGCTCGATGTTTTTGCGCTCACGGCGCCTGCGGACGGTCGTCTTTTTTGCGTTTTGCTTGGCCACGTTTTGTTCCCTCCCTTACTTCTTCTTGTTGGCGATGGTCCGGGCCGGGCCCTTGCGGGTTCTGGCGTTGGTTTTGGTACGCTGGCCGCGCACGGGCAGGCCCTTGCGGTGCCGCACGCCCCGGTAGCATCCAATTTCCACCAGCCGCTTGATGTCCAGCGACACGTTTCTTCTGCGGTCGCCTTCCACCACCAGGTTGTGGTCGATATATTCACGGATCTTTGCCTCGTCGTCTTCGGACAGGTCGCGGACCCTGATGTCAGGGTTGACACCGGTGGCGCTGAGAATCTGGTTGGCCGTGGTGCGCCCGATTCCAAAGATGTAGGTCAGGCCAATTTCAATCCTTTTTTCCCTTGGCAGGTCTACGCCGGCAATACGTGCCATATACGATGATCCTCCTTTACTTTCCGTTAGCCCTGGCGCTGCTTGTGCTTGGGATTGGGGCAAATGACCATAATGCGGCCCTTGCGCTTGATCACTCTGCACTTTTCGCACATAGGCTTGACCGAAGGTCTTACTTTCATGGGTCTTACCTCCTCCGTTTGACTGGTCCCTACTTTATTTGGAACGCCAGGTAATGCGTCCTTTGGTGAGATCGTAGGGGGAAATCTCCACCGTTACTTTATCCCCCGGCAGGATTCGGATGTAGTTCATCCGGAGCTTGCCGGAAATGTGCGCAAGCAGGACGTGCCCATTGGGAAGCTCCACCTGGAACTGCGCATTGGGCAGCTTTTCCTTCACAATGCCTTCTATCTCGATGACGTCTTCTTTTGACATAAGCAGCTCTCCTCCCTTGTGGATGCCGGGTCAGCCTCCTGACCCAGCATAACCAGCGCCCGGCGCAGGGCTTTGTCGCTTTCCATCCTGTCCGGCCGGATGTATAGGGCGGTGGCCCGCAGATGCCGGGGGTTTTTCTTCTTGGGGGCCCCCAGCCGCCTGCGCCTGCCATCCGCGATATAGCAGAATCCGTCCTCCGCCTTTACGACCACGTACAGGCGGTCTTTATCATGTCCGGAAAGGGACAGCACCACCTGCCCTACCTCCCGCATCCGGATGTCCTCCCTCACAGGGGCCGGGTCAGAATGACCGGGCCGCCCTCGGTGATGGCCACCGTTTGCTCGAAGTGGGCGGCAGGCAGGCCGCTTACCGTCACCACCGTCCAGCCGTCCGGCATGGTTTTGATGGCGGAGCCCTTCATGTTGATCATGGGCTCGATGGCAATGGTCATGCCCGCGGCCAGCCGCCGGCCGTGCCCCGCCGTGCCGTAGTTGGGCACCTCGGGGTCCTCGTGAAGGCTCTGGCCCACGCCGTGGCCCACATAGTCCCGGACCACGCCATAGCCAAACTGTTCGGCATACTGCTGCACCGCCGCGCCAATGTCCCCCAGCCTGCCCCCGGGCACCGCCTGGGCAATGCCGCGGCGCAGGCACTCCTGGGTGACCTCCATCAGCTGTTCGTTTTCCCGGGAGGTTGCCCCCGCGGCCACGGTGTAGGCGTTGTCGCCATGAAAACCCTTGTAAATGGCGCCCACGTCAATGCTGACGATGTCCCCCTCCTGGATTTTGCGGGTTTTGGAGGGAATGCCGTGAATGACCACCTCGTTGATGGAAACGCAGGCCGCCGCCGGAAATCCGCCGTAGCCCAAAAAGGAGGGGATGGCGTCGTGGGCGGTGATGTAGTCATGGACCGCCCGGTTGACATCCATGGTGGTGCGCCCGGGGGCCACCGCCTCCACGCCGGCCATCAGGGCCCCGTGAGAGATGGCGCCCGCCCGGCGCATGAGTTCCAGCTCCTTGGATGTTTTCAGGATGATCATGGCTGCTCCCCCATTGCCCGAAGGGTCATCTCGGTGGTGGCCTCCACTTCCTCCTGGCCCTCCACCTTGCGCAGCTTGCCTTGCTTTTGGTAATACTCCACCAGGGGGACGGTCTGCGCGTGATATGCCTCCAGCCGCTTGCGGATGGTCTCGGGCCGGTCGTCGTCCCGGATGCCCAGGGTCCCGCCGCACCGTTCGCAGAGCTCCCCCGCGGCGGAGGGCTGGTACAGCACATGGTAGGTCGCCCCGCAGCTTTCGCAGACGCGGCGCCCGCCCAGGCGTTCCAGAATCGTCTCGTCGGCCACATACAGGTACAGCACCAGGTCGATGTCGGCCATGGTATCCAAGGCCTGGGCCTGGGCCAGCGTCCGGGGAAAGCCGTCCAGGATATAACCCTTTTGGCAGTCGTCCTTCCCCAGGCGCTCCCGCACCATGTCAATGACCACGTCGTCGGGCACCAGCCCGCCCGCGTCGGTATAGCTCTTGGCCTTCATCCCGAGAGGCGTTTGTTCCTTAATGGCCTCCCGCAGCAGCGCCCCCGTCGAAACAGTGGGGATCTCCAGGCGTTCGCTGAGTATCTGCGCCTGGGTCCCCTTGCCCGCGCCGGGGCCGCCCAGCAATATCATTTTCATGTCAGCACCTCTGGTCCTATTCCAGGAAGCCCTTGTAATGACGCATCATCATTTGGGATTCCAGACTGCGCACCGTATCCAGCGCGACACCTACGAGAATGATCACCGAGGTACCGCCCAGGGCGATGTTCATTTTGGCCAGCGCCCCCAAAATAATGGGCAGAATGGCGATGACGGCCAGCATCAGGGCACCCACCAGGGTGATTTTGCTGATGACCTTGGAGATAAAGTCCGAGGTGGGCCGCCCGGGACGGATGCCCGGGATGGCGCCGTTGTTTTTGCGGATGTTGTTGGCCATTTCCACAGGGTTGTACTGGATTGCGATATAGAAGTAATTGAACGCGATGATGAGGATAAAGTACAGTACCGCGTAAAGCCAGGTGTCGTAATTAAACCAGCTGAGCACGTTTTTCAGGGTGCCCTCTTTAATAAACCCGGCGACGGTACTGGGGATGGCCAAAAAGGTGGATGCAAAGATGACGGGCAGCACGCCGCTCATATTGACCTTGATGGGGATATAGGAGCTTTGTCCGCCGTACATTTTGCGGCCCACCACTTTTTTGGCATACTGGACCGGAATCCGCCGCTCGGCGCTGTTCATCACAACGATAAAGGCGATTTCCAGCAGGAAGATGACGGCCACCACCGGCACCAGCACCCAATAGGCCTGGTAGGGCAGCATGCCGCCGGAGCCCGCCGCTTTCATCTGGGCGTCCATGGCCTGGATGTTGGAGGGCTTCAGATAGGTGCCCATCCGCGCAATGCCGGCGGGGACGCGGGAGACAATGCCCGCGAACAGAATGAGGGAAATGCCGTTGCCGATTCCCTTTTCGTCAATGCGCTCGCCCAGCCACACCACCAGCATGGCGCCGGCGGTAAAGGACACGATGATGGTCAGGGCCGCCAGCACGCCCGAGGCGCCCTGGGTATAGGCCACCGCGCCGTACTGGTTGCGGAACATGGTGTAAAAGGCCACGGCCTGCAGCACCGCCAGTCCCACGGAGGTATAGCGGGTGATCTTCTTGATCTTCTCCTGGCCCTCTTCCCCCTCCTTGGCCATGCGCTCCAGGGCCGGAATGGCCACCTGCAGCAGCTGGATGACAATGGAGCTGGTGATGTACGGGGAGATGGACAGGGCAAAAATGGTGGCGTTGGAAAAGGCGCCGCCGGTCAGAATATCCAGATAGCCCAGCAGGCTGCCGCCGCTGGCCACCAACAGCTTGAGCATGGTGGGGTCCAAAAAGGGCACCGGAATGGCGGAGCCGACGCGGACCACAATCAGGATCATCAGGGTATAGATGATTTTCTTCCGCAGATCCTCAATTTTCCAGGCATTGCGGAGCGTCTCAAACATTTATACCACCTCGGCCTTTCCCCCAGCCGCCTCGATTTTGCTCTTGGCGCCTTCGGAGAAAGCGGCCACGTTGACGGTGAGTTTCTTGGTCAGCTCGCCTCGGCCGAGGATTTTTACTCCATCCAAAGTCTTCTTCAGCAGACCCGCGTCCAGAATGGCCTGGGCATCCACCACAGCGCCGTCCTCAAAGCAGTTAAGCCGTTCCACATTGATGGTGGCGTACCGTGTTTGGAAGATGTTGGTAAATCCTCTTTTGGGGACGCGCCGCTGCAAAGGCATCTGGCCGCCTTCAAAGCCGGGACGGACACCGCCGCCGGACCGGGCGTTTTGGCCCTTGTGGCCCTTGCCCGCTGTCTTGCCATTGCCGGACCCCGGGCCCCTGCCCTTGCGGAATTTGGGGCTGACCGAACCGGGCGCCGGAGAAAGCTCATGCAATTTCATGGTACCTGCACCTCCTTGCTCTACGCATTTGCCACCTCAATAAGGTGAGAAATCTTTGCGATCTTGCCGCGGGTTGCCGCGTTGTCGGGCTGGACGGTGGTCTGCCCGATCTTGCGAAGCCCCAGGGAGTGGGCCGTGGCAATCTGGTCGTCCTTGCGACCCACCAGGCTTTTCGCCAGTTTGATCTTGAGTGCCATGTGCGTCCCGCCTCCTTATCCGATAATTTCTTTGGCGGTCTTGCCACGGATGGCGGCCACCTGATCCACATTGCGCAGGCTCTGCAGTCCCTGGATGGTGGCGGTAACCACGTTGCAGGGGTTGTTGGAGCGCAGGCATTTGGTACGAATGTCGCGGATGCCCGCGGCCTCCATCACAGCACGGACCGGGCCGCCGGCAATAACGCCGGTTCCTTCGGGGGCGGGCTTCATCAGCACCTCGCCCGCACCAAACTTGCCAATGACCTCGTGGGGGATGGTGGTGCCTTTGGTCGCGACGGTAATGAGGTTCTTTTTGGCGTCCTCAATTCCTTTCCGAATGGCCTCGGGAACCTCGGATGCCTTGCCAAGTCCGAATCCCACGGTGCCGTTGCCGTCGCCGACAACCACCAGGGCGGAAAACTTGAAGATGCGGCCGCCCTTAACCGTCTTGCTGACACGGTTGATGGACACCACGTTTTCGGACATATTCATTGTGGATGCGTCAATCTTGCTTGCCAAAAGTATCCCTCCTCCTTCTTAGAATTTGAGTCCGCCTTCGCGGGCGCCTTCGGCCAGCTGCTGGACGCGCCCATGATAGACAAATCCGCCGCGGTCAAAGACAACTTCCTCAATGCCCTTTGCCTTGGCCTTTTGGGCGACTGCCAGGCCGACTTTTTTGGCGCCTTCCTGGTTGCCGCCGTAGCCGTCAAACTCTTTATCCAAGGAGGATGCCGCCACCAGGGTTTTGCCTGCTACATCGTCGATGAGCTGGGCATAGATGTGGTTGGCGGAGCGAAAGACTGCCAGGCGCGGACGCTGCGCGGTCCCGGAAATTTTTCCGCGGACACGGCGGCGCCGCTTGACGCGGTTTTGCTTGCTGCTGACTTTGTTAATCACAGTGACTCCTCCTTCCTTATTTCTTGCCCTTGCCGGCTTTGCCTTCCTTGCGGATGATGACCTCGCCGGCGTATTTGATGCCCTTGCCCTTATAGGGCTCGGGGGGGCGCTTGCCCCGGATTTCCGCCGCAAACTGGCCCACGGCCTGCTTGTCGGGCCCCTTGACCACAATTTTGTTGGGCGCGGGGACCTCGATGGTAATGCCGTCGATCTCGGGCACCACCACCTGGTGGGAAAAGCCCAGGTTCATCACAAGGTCCTTGCCCTGCTTGGCGGCACGGTAGCCCACGCCGTTAATTTCCAGTTCCTTTTGGAACATGTGATGGGTGCCCTCCACCATGTTGGACAACAGGGTGCGGCTAAGCCCATGAAGCGACCGCATTTCCTTGTCGTCGCTGGGGCGGGAGACGGTGATGACGCTGCCCTCCTGCTTAAGACCCAGGCGGGGGTCAAAGGACCGTGCCAGGGTGCCGTTGGGGCCCTTGACGGTCACATGGGCGCCGTCGATTTTCACCTCTACGTCCGAGGGGACCTCAATGGGTTTGTTGCCTATTCTGCTCATTGTTTTCTGCCCCCCTTACCAGACGAATGCCAGGACTTCGCCGCCTACGTTCTCCTTGCGGGCCTGCTTGTCGGTGATGACGCCCTTGGAGGTGGAGACGATGGCAATCCCCAGGCCCTTGAGCACCTTGGGCATCTCTTCGCAGCTGGCGTAGATGCGCAGGCCGGGCTTGGAGACCCTGCGGAGTCCCTGGATAACTTGCGTTTTGCCGGGGCCGTACTTCAGGGTGATGCGAATGACCCCTTGCTTTGTGTCGGGTATGACGGTAAATGCCTTAATATACCCCTCGTCAAGAAGAATCTGAGCAATAGCAGTCTTCATCTTAGACGCAGGAATATCGACCGTGTCGTGCTTTGCCGCATTCGCGTTTCTGATACGCGTAAGCATATCGGCTATTGAGTCGGTGATATGCATGTGGTCAACCTCCTTTTGCTACTACTTACCAGCTTGCCTTTTTGACGCCGGGGATCTGGCCCTTATATGCCAGCTCTCTAAAACAGATACGGCAGACGCCGAATTTGCGAATATAGGCGTGGGGCCGTCCGCAGATTTTGCATCTGTTGTAAGCTCTTGTAGAGAACTTAGCGGGCCGTTTCTGTTTGACCTTCATTGACGTTTTTGCCACGTTTCTCTACCTCCCTTACTTCGCAAACGGCGCGCCCAGGAGCGTCAGGAGCTCCTTGGCCTCTTCGTCGGTTTTTGCGGTAGTGACAAAGGTGATGTCCATCCCGCGCACCTTATCGATCTTGTCGTATTCAATCTCCGGGAAGATGAGCTGCTCCCGGACGCCCATGTTGTAGTTGCCCCGCCCGTCAAACCCGTTGGGGTTGATGCCGTGAAAGTCACGGACACGGGGCAGCGCAATGGAGAACAGCCGGTCCACAAACTCGTACATCCGGTCGGCGCGCAGGGTCAGCTTTGCGCCGATGACCATGCCCTCGCGGAGCTTGAAGTTGGCGACGGACTTTCTGGCCTTGGTGGGCACGGCCCGCTGGCCGGTAATCTTGCCAAGGTCGGCGACAATGCTGTCCAGCACCTTGGGGTTCTCCTTCATATCGCTGGAGCCGACGTTGATGACCACCTTTTCCAGCTTGGGGATCTGCATCACGCTTTTGTAGCCGAACTTGCTCATGAGAGCAGGAGCGACATCGTTTTTGTAGGTATCCTTTAATCTGGGCACTTTGTTTCTCCTCCTCCCTTAAAATTCGGCGCCGCACTTTTTACAGACGCGGACTTTCTTGCCGTCCTTGCCCACCTTGTGGGC
>CALGIL010000143.1 GCA_937914895.1 uncultured Angelakisella sp. | reverse complement strand
GCGGGGGAGGAGGAGATTGCCCGGGTGCGGGCCCTGCTGGAGCAGGCCTCCGCCGCCGGGCGGGAAATCAGCGGGCTGCTGGAGACCAAGACCGAGGAGAGCACCCAAAAGGCCCGCAGCCTGCTTTACAGCCAGTATTCTCCCGCCTTTGAACAGGCGTCCGAAATGCTCCTTGGCTTTTCCCAGACCGAGGGCCTGCGCGCCCAGCAGCAGAGCGCCGACGCCAAAACCGCCTCCGCCGCCGTCTGGACCATGCTTATCATCGCCATTGCCGCGTCCGTGGCGGTGACGGTGGTGGTGGTAACCGCCATCAGCAGATCCATCCTGACCCCAGTCAAGGAGATTGTGGGCGCCTACCGCGAGATTGCCAAGGGGAACCTGAACACCGAGATCGCCTATAAAAGCCGTGACGAGCTGGGCGAGATGGTGGACCTCATCCGAAGCAACAACCGGATGCAGGGCGTTATTTTGGGCGACGCCATCGAAAAGTTTGGCCGCATTGCCCAGGGCGACCTCCAGGTCCGGGTGGATATGGACTACCCCGGCGACTTTGGGGCCCTTAAGGAGGCCATTGTCCATACGGCCTCCTCCATCAACCGGACCATGAGCACCATTCATACGGCCGCCGAGGAGGTAAGCAGCGGCGCCGCCCAGGTTTCCGGCGGGGCCCAGGCCCTGGCGGCGGGCTCCACGGAGCAGGCGTCTGCGGTGGAGGAGCTGAGCGCCTCCGTCCTTACCATCGCCCGGCAGACGGAGGAAAGTCTGGCAAGCGTCCAGGAGGCAAACGGCCTTGTCCGGCAGGCCGGCGAAGGGGTAACCGCCGGAAACGGCCAGATGGCCCAGCTGACCGGGGCCATGACCGAGATCGGCTCGACGGCCCATCAAATTGCCAGCATTACCAAGGTCATCGAGGACATCGCCTTCCAGACCAACATCCTGGCCCTCAACGCCGCCATTGAGGCGGCCCGGGCGGGCAGCGCCGGCAAGGGCTTTGCGGTGGTGGCGGACGAGGTGCGCAGCCTTGCCGCCAAATCGGCCGAGGCCGCCCAGCAGACGGGGGAGCTGATTCAGGCATCGGTGGCCACCGTGGCAAAGGGGACGGAGATTACCAGCCAGACCGCGCAGATTTTAAGAGATGTGGGTACCAGCGCCGCCCAGGTGGTGGACAGCTTTGGAAAGATTGAGGAGTCCATTTCCCAGCAGACCGTGGCCATCGAGCAGATCCGGGACGGGCTTACCCAGATTTCCTCGGTGGTGCAGACCAACGCCGCCACGGCGGAGGAAAACTCCGCCACCAGCGAGGAGATGTCCGCCCAGGCCGCCGCCCTGCGCGGCGAGGTGGGAAAGTTTAAGCTGGCCGAAAACCGGGTTTGGCAGGACGACCCGGCCCCCCTTGCGTCCGACGAGGAGCCCGCCCTTTTGGAGCCGCTGCCCCAGCCCGCCCTTGCCCCGACCTGACGGCCGTCTCCCCCGGTATCGGGGACATGGGCGCCCGGCCAAAACCGTCCGCAGGACCACCCGCCTTGGCGGGTGGTTTTTGCTGCAATAAACCCGGCCCTTTCAGGCCGCAAAGGTGCGGCGGGCCCGTTTGCCCCTGTCTTTCGGTCCCTCTTTTCCACGTGGATTTCAGAAAGGACTCAAGGTCGAAGCCGGTCGGCTTTTGGCGGAATTCCATTGGGCGCAATTGATTTTGCGTCCGTAAGCCGGTATAATAAAATAAAGTATTGGCAGTTTACCGGCGGGGTCTTCCGCAGCGGGCAGACCCGTCCGTTCCGTGCACGGGATGCCTGTTTTAAGCAAAATGTGTCTTGGGACATTTAAACGGACCATAATAAACGGAGAAGGCGGCAGGACGGCAGACTTTATCCTTGCCGCCGCGCCGGTGGGCTTGCTTTTTTCAATCAAGCCCATCCTTTAGGTGTCGGACGGCAGAAAGCCGGCGGCCGCCAAGGTGCGCGGCCGATATTGGGGAGATCAGCGCTATGCGCAGGGCGCGGCGCAGGTCATGGGGGAATGATGATGAGGCGCAGAAAAGAAGAAAACACGACCCCCCCGCCCCGGCGGCAGACGCCCCCGGTGTTTTTTGCCCAGCCCGACTGCGGCCTAAGCGCCGCCCAGGTGCGGGAGCGCGCGGAGAGCGGCTGCGTCAACGCCCCGGTTGACCCGCCGACAAAAAGCGTCGGGCAGATTGTGTCCTCCCACATTTTTACCTACTTCAACCTCATCTTTTTTATCCTGGCGGGCTGCGTCGCCGCCGTGGGCTCCTGGCGGGACCTGACGTTTATGGGCATTGTCATCGCCAACGTCTGCATCGGCATTTTTCAGGAGCTGCGCTCCAAAAAAACGCTGGACAAGCTGAACATTCTGTCGGCGCCCAGGGGCACCGTCATACGGGACGGCCAAGAGCAGGAGCTTGACACCGCGCTGTTTGTCCGGGACGATGTGGCGGTTTTTGCCCAGGGCGCCCAAATTTGCGCCGACGCCCAGGTTGTTGCGGGCACCTGCCAGGTCAACGAGGCCCTGGTGACCGGCGAGGCCGACGAGATTCAAAAGAATCCCGGGGACCAGCTGCTGTCCGGCAGCTTTGTGGTCAGCGGCTCCTGCCGGGCCCGGCTGACCGCCGTGGGCGCCGATTCCTTTGCCGCCAGGCTTACGCTGGAGGCAAAAAAAGCAAAAAAGCCCCACGTGCCGGAGATGATGCGCTCGCTGTCCAGGCTGGTCAAGTGGATCGGCTTTATCGTAATTCCCTTCGGCATCATTTTGGCGGTCAAAGAGATCGCCTGGCTGGGGCGGGATGTGCGCACGGGGGTGACCTCCACGGTGGCGGCCCTGCTGGGCATGATACCCGAGGGCCTGTACCTGCTGACAAGCGTCGCCCTGGCCGCCGGCGTGGTCCGCCTGGCGCGGAAGAAGACGCTGGTCCACGATATGGGCTGTATGGAGACCCTGGCGCGGGTGGATACCCTCTGTGTGGACAAGACGGGCACCATTACGGAAAACAAAATGACCGTGGAGGACGTGGTCCTGCTGTGCGAGGACCGGTTTGTGGAATCGGACATCCGCATGATTATGGCGGACTACACCTATGCCATGCGGGAGGACAACGACACCATGGCGGCCCTGCGGCGCTATTTTACCGGTGCGGCAAGGCAGCAGGCCGCCGCGGCCATCCCGTTTACCTCCGCCAGAAAGTACGGGGGCGTGTCCTTTGACGCGGAGGAGACCTATCTGCTGGGCGCGCCGGAGATTTTGCTGGGGGAGGGGTATGCCCGGTATAAAAAACAGGTGGAGCAGTATGCGGCCAAGGGCTGCCGGGTGCTGCTGCTGGGCCTGTACGACGGCAGCCTGGAGGAGGAGACCATCCGCGGCGACGCGGTGATGCCCCTGGCCCTGATTCTTCTTGCCAACCAAATCAGGCCCGAGGCCCCGGACACCTTCCGCTATTTTGAAAGCCAGGGCGTCACGGTCAAGGTCATCTCCGGCGACAACCCCATAACCGTCGCCGAGGTGGCAAAGCGGGCGGGCATTCCGGGGGCGGACCGGTTTGTGGATGCCCGCACGCTTACCGGGGACAAGGACCTGAAAAAAGCGGCGGAGGAATACACGGTGTTCGGCAGGGTCACGCCGGAGCAGAAGCGCAGGCTTATCTGCGCCATGCGGGCCGCGGGGCATACGGTGGCCATGACCGGCGACGGCGTCAACGACGTCCTGGCCCTTAAGGAGGCGGACTGCTCCGTGGCCATGGCCTCCGGCAGCGACGTCGCCTGCCAGGTGTCCCATATCGTGCTTATGGACTCCGACTTTTCCGCCATGCCCGACGTGGTGGGGGAGGGCCGGCGGGTCATCAACAACATTGAGCGCTCGGCCTCGCTGTACCTTGTCAAAAACATCTTTTCCTTCTGCCTTGCCTTTATCACCCTGTTTGCAAGGCTGCCGTACCCGTTTACGCCCGCCCAGCTGAGCCTGGTCAGCGCGCTGACCATCGGCCTGCCGTCCTTTGTCCTTGCCATGGAGCCCAACACCGGCAGGGTGACCGGAAAGTTCCTGCGCAACATTCTGTACCGGGCCGTCCCCGCGGCGCTGACCGACGTGCTCCTCATTGTGGGGGCCCTTCTGTTTTATGTCGCCTTTGATTTAAACGAGGGTGCCCTCACCAGCATCTGCACGGCCATTATGGGCGTCGTGGGGCTGCTCATGGTCCACCGGACCAGCAAGCCGTACAACGCCCTGCGCAGGACTATGGTCATCACGGTCTCCGCGGCCTTTGCCTATGCATTTTTCTTTATGGGGGAATTTTTTACCCTGTCGTCCCTCCTCTGGTCCGACGCGCTCATCCTCCTGGTGTTTGTCCTGCTGGCCAGACCCGTCATGGACGGCATCTCCACGGGAATGGACGCCTGCCGCGGCCTGTTTGGCAAAAGAAAAAACGCCGGGTCCGCGGAGGGCTGACGGCGGCCAAAATCGGGCCTTGGAAAAAGAATCCGGAAAAGCGGTTGCGGGTCCGGAGAAAATCGGCTATACTAAAAAAGAGTGAAGCATTTGCGGTGAAGAGAGACACGATTGGGGATTTTTTCCTGGTTTCTGTCTCTTTTTCTGTCTTTTGACGGATATAGATGGAAGGGGGGAAAGCGCTGCCGGCGGAACCTTTACGATTCTAAATGAAAGGCGGAGTGAAAGCGAATGGACAAAACCTATTACGAATCCTTTGAACGGATGGAAGACTTTATGACCCGCGCGTTTGCGGCCATCGGCGTTCCGGCGGAGGACGCAAAAACCTGCGCTGCCGTTTTGATCGAATCCGACAAGCGCGGCATTGATTCCCACGGTGTCGGGCGCTTTAAGCCCATCTATATCGACCGCATCAACGAGGGCATCCAGCTTGTAAACACCCGGTTTGAGGTGGTCCGTGAGACCAAGACCACCGCGGTGGTGGATGGGCACGACGGCATGGGCCACGTCATTGGCGTAAAGAGCATGCAGATGGCCATCGACAAGGCCAGGGAATACGGCATGGGCATGGTGGCCGTGCGCAATTCCACCCACTACGGCATTGCCGGCTATTACGCCATCATGGCCGCCAATGCGGGCATGATCGGCCTGACGGGCACCAACGCCCGCCCCTCCATTGCCCCCACCTTCGGTGTGGAAAATATGCTGGGCACAAACCCGCTGACCATCGGCCTGCCCACCGACGAGGC
>CALGIL010000142.1 GCA_937914895.1 uncultured Angelakisella sp. | reverse complement strand
TTTCGGGGTTGTCAGCCGGCCAGGGTGGCTTCCTCCTGGCCCTCGGCCGAAAGCGCCTCCACGACGGGAGGGGTCTTGATAAACATCAGATTGATGTCCACGTCCTTGGCAATGCCGTCCACCCAGCCCTTGGGGCTGTGCTGCCAAATCTCAAAATCGTAGGGGAAGAAGGGCACCTGATAGTACTGCGCCAGCCAAAGGGGATAATCGGACAGCTGGGTCATATCCAGGTTGGACAGCAGGAATTTGCAGTAGGAGTACAGCATCACCTCGTGGCCCGCGTTTTGGACGGTGCCCATAAAGGAGTTGATGATGTTGGTATAGCGCTGACTGGACAGGCCGTTTGTCCGGGCGCTGCGGGCGGGGGCGCCCTCCACGTCAAAGACCACGGGCAGGTCCAGGGTGTAGCCCCGAAGGTTGTCCAAAACCAGCTGGGCCTCCTCGGCGGCCTCCCACCGGTCGATGGCCTGGGAGTAGTAGTACACGCCCACCTTAACGCCGGCGGCCTGAGCATTCCGCATGTTTTCCTGGTACCGGGCGTCCACGTTCATCTTGCCGGTGGCATAGCCGGTATAGCCCAGACGGATAAAGGCGTAATCCACGCCGTCCGCCTTCACTCTTTCCCAGTTGATGGTCCCCTGGTGGGAGGAGACGTCGATGACCTTTACGGCGGTGTGCAGCTCGTCCCCCTGGTAGTATTTGTCCCAGCTGTCGCTGGACAGGCAGTCCCAGTTGTAGGCGTTCTGCTTCAGGGAGGGGTCCACCGGTATGTATTCAAAGTCGCTGCCCATTTTAAAAACAAAGCTGTCGGTCAAAAACCGCTGCAGGTATTGGGCGGGCAGCTTGTACTCCTTGGCGTAGCTTTTAAGCTTGTCCACCGTAATCTCGTCCCCGCCCCGGATCTCGTACAAAAAATCCTCCGAGACATTGTAGTCCTGGGCAATCCGCTCCAGGTCGCAGACCCGTACGGAGGGGGACGAAGCGCCCATGGCAAGGGGACACAGCAGCATGACGACTGCAACGACCAGGGCAAATGTGTGCGGCTTTTTGAGCATGTTGAGACCCTCCTTGTAATCTGCCGAAGCTATGGTGGTGCTTTCCCTATTATATATACCATATTCCGACAGGTTCTGGCAAGGAAAATGGGGGAAAAGTCTTAAAATGTCAGAAATTCCCTGTATTTTCTTTCATTTTGTGACAGGCGGGTGAGGGGTCTTGAGGGCAATGTGTGCAAGCCCTCCTTTTTACGGGTCCAGGCGGGCCTGGGCCAGCCCCCCATAAAGGAGCAGGGCGTCCTGAATGTGGCCGGCCCCCTGCCGGGGGCCCCCTTCGGCGCGGACCGTCACCAAAATGTATTCCTCTCCGTTCACCCGGGCCAGGCTGGCAAGGCAGAGGGACGCCTCGTCGGTAAAGCCGGTCTTGCCGCCCAAAATTTCTCCCCCCGCAAAGGCGCGGGCGCCAAGGCCCTTGTACATACTGCTGCGCAGGGTCAGCCCCTGGGGGTGCAGGTTGGTGGCGGGCACCGTGTACTGGGGGGTGGTAAACACCTGGCGGAAGGTCTCCTGCTCCAGGGCCCGGCGCAGCAGGGCGGCCATGTCCCGGACGGAGGTATACTGCATATCGTCGTGGAGGCCGGTGACATTGGTAAAGTGGGTGTACCCAAGGCCCAGCTCCGCCGCCTTTTGGTTCATCAGGTCCACAAAGGCCTGGCTGCCGCCCGCCGCGCGGATGGCCAGGGCCTCGCAGCACTCGGCCCCGGAGGGCAGCATGGCGCCGTACAAAAGGTCCCGCACCGTCACCTCCTCCCCGGGCAGAAAGCCCGCCAGGGCGGCGGACCGCTTCCACAGCGATTCATAGATCTCCTCCGGCATCACAAGGACCTCGTCCAGGTCCTCCAGCCGGTCCAGGACCGCCGGGACATGCG
>CALGIL010000141.1 GCA_937914895.1 uncultured Angelakisella sp. | reverse complement strand
TGGCACTGGCCCAGGGGCTTGGCTATGCCGAGCGGGACCCCGCCGCCGACGTGGAGGGCCTGGACGCCTGCCGCAAAATCTGCATTCTGGCGTCCCTTGCCTTTGGCAGCCACATCTATCCCCGGGAGGTGCACACTGAGGGCATTACGGGCATCACCCCCCGGGATGTGGCCTGCGCCGCCGCCTGGGGCGGGGTCATCAAGCTTATTGCCAGGGCCGGGCGCCTGGACGACGGCCGGGTGGCCGCCATGGTGTCCCCGGCCTTTGTCCCCCGGGACAATCAGCTGTCCGGGGTGGACGACGTCTTCAACGGCATTCTGGTCCGGGGGGACGTCACCGGCGACGTGATGTTTTACGGCAAGGGGGCGGGCAAGCTGCCCACTGCGTCCGCCGTGGTGTCCGACATCATCGACGCCGTCCGGGCCCATGGCACCGTGGGCACTCTCCAGTGGCAGGAGGCCCGGACGGCGTCGATGATGTCGGACACGTTGAACCCGCCTTCCGCCCCGGCGTACTGGCGCCCTTTGAGGAGTACCCCGTCACCGCCTGCCTGCAGATAGAGGGGAACATGGCCCGGGCCAAGGCCGAGGCCCTGTTCGGCACCGGGCTGTCCCAGTTTTTGTCCTTCCGGGGCCTGGGCGACGGGTCGGCTTTGATTACCCCCCGCCTCACCGAGGGGGAGCTGGCGGCCAAGGTCCGCGCCCTGGAGGAAAACGACGTCCGGGTGCGCAGCCTGGTGCGGGTGCTGGAGGAGTGATTCCCTGTCCGGCGGGGGCCGGACCCGGTGCTGTCCCCATGGGACAGGCCGCAATTGCAACGCGGGAGTGAAATCATGATCAAGATGCGCATTCCGGCCACCAGCGCCAACCTGGGCGCCGGATTTGATTCCCTGGGGCTGGCCGTGGCCATGTATAACCAGGTGGCTATGGAGCCCTGGGACAGGGTGCTGGTGGAGGTGCTGGACGACACACCAATCCCCAAAGACCAGCATAATCTGATTTATAAGACGGTCAAGTATCTTTACGACATCTGCGGCAAGCCCCTGCCGGGCCTTCGCATTGTCCAGGAGAACGCCATTCCCATGGCCCGGGGCCTGGGCAGCAGCTCGGCCTGCATTGTGGCGGGCCTTATGGGCGCCAACCTCCTTATGGGGGAGCCCCTGTCCCGGGAGGACCTTATCAACATGGCGGCCGCCATGGAAGGGCACCCCGACAACTCCACCCCGGCCATTTTGGGGGGACAGGTGACGGCGGCCATGGAGCACGGCAAGGTGTACTACTGCCGCCAGGAGCTCCACGACGACCTGCGGTTTGCGGCGGTGATTCCGAATTTCGAGATGCACACCGGCGAGGCCCGGGCCGTGCTCCCCCGGGAGATGGACCGGGGGGACGCGGTGTATAACCTCAGCCGCGCGGCGCTGACCGCGGCCAGCCTTGCCACCGGCAATTACCAAAATCTGCGGGTATCCATGGGGGACCGCCTCCACCAGCCCACCCGGCTGGCCCTCATCAAGGGGGGCAGGGAGGTGCTGGACTGCTGCCTGGAGCTGGGCGCCTACGGCGCTTACCTCAGCGGCGCGGGGCCCACCCTGATGGCGGTGGTGCCGGCGGGCAGCCCGGGGCTGACCCACCAGCTACGGTGCTTTTTGGATGGCCGCGGCCTGGACGCGTGGCGGGTGGAGCTTTTGGAGCCGGACAACAAGGGCGCGGTGGTCCTGCCCGGGTGACGGCCCGGGACCTTTGGTCCGGCACAGGATTTTTGCGGCAACATCAAATGTAGGGGGGCAAACAAATGGGGCTCATTGTACAGAAGTTTGGCGGGTCGTCGGTGCGGGACGCCGGGCGGATTATGAACGTGGCCAAAACCGTCACCGATACTTACGCGGCGGGCAACAGCGTCATGGTGGTGGTATCCGCCCAGGGCGACACCACCGACGAGCTCATTGAAAAGGCACACGAAATTAACCCCAAGGCGTCCAAGCGGGAGATGGACGTCCTGCTGTCCACCGGCGAGCAGATCTCCATTGCGCTGCTGGCCATGGCCATCGAAAAGCTGGGGTATCCCGTAAAGTCCCTGACCGGGTGGCAGGCGGGCTTTGTCACCGACAGCACCCACGGCAATTCCCGAATCCGCCACATCAACAAGGAGCGCCTTACCAACGAGCTGGACAAGGGCAACATCGTCATTGTGGCCGGGTTTCAGGGGGTCAACCGCTACGACGACATCACCACCCTGGGCCGGGGGGGCTCGGACACCAGCGCCGTGGCCCTGGCGGCGGTGTGCCACGCCAATCTCTGCCAGATTTACACCGACGTGGACGGCATTTACACCGCCGACCCAAGGCTGGTCAAAAGCGCCAGAAAGCTGGATGAAATCTCCTACGACGAAATGCTGGAGCTGGCAAGCCTTGGCGCCCAGGTGCTCCACAACCGCAGCGTAGAAATGGCCAAGAAGTACAACGTGCCGCTGGAGGTCCTCTCCAGCCTGGAAAAAAAGCCGGGAACGGTAGTCAAGGAGGTTACAGACGTGGAAAAATTGCTGATCAAAGGGGTTGCCAAGGATAACCGCGTAGCGCGCCTGTCCATCATAGGCGTACAGGACGTCCCCGGCATCGCCTTTAAAATCTTTTCGGCCCTGGCAGCCCGCAAAATTAACGTGGACATCATTTTGCAGTCCATCGGCCGCGACGATACCAAGGACATCGCCTTTACCGTGCCCCTGGACGACAAGGAGGAGGCCCTGGAGGTGCTGGACGGCCTGCACAAGGTCCTGAAGGCCCACGAGATCCTCAGCGACGACAATGTCACCAAGGTGTCCATTGTGGGCGCGGGCATGGCCACCAACCCCGGGGTGGCCGCCAAGATGTTTGAGGCCCTTGCCGATGCAAACATCAACATTCAGATGATCTCCACCAGCGAGATCAAAATCTCGGTGCTCATCGAAAAAAAGGATGCCGACCGCGCCGTGGCCGCCATCCACGAGGCCTTTGCCGTCTGAGGCAAAGGCTGAC
>CALGIL010000140.1 GCA_937914895.1 uncultured Angelakisella sp. | reverse complement strand
CGCATGCTGCTGTGCCGGGCGGCGGACGGCCAAAAGGACCAGACCTACTTTTTGTATACCATGACCCAGGAGCAGCTGGGGGTTACCCGCTTTCCCCTGGGGGACCTGCACAAAAGCCAGGTGCGGGAGATCGCCGGGTCCCTGGGCCTGCCCACCGCTCAAAAGCGGGACAGCCAGGACATCTGCTTTGTGCCCGACGGCGACTACGCGGGCTTTTTGGAGGCCCTGCGGCCGGGGCTTTGCAGGCCCGGCCCCTTTGTGGACGAGGAAGGGGCGGTCCTGGGGCGGCACCAAGGCATCGCCCGGTATACGGTGGGGCAGCGGCGGGGCGTGGGTCTGCCCGGGCCCGAGCCCTTCTACGTCAGCGCCGTCTGCGCCGCGGACAACACCGTCACCGTCGCCCGGGAAAGCCGGCTGTACCACACCCGGCTGACGGCGGGGGACATCAACTTAATCGCGGTGGACCGCCTGACCCACCCGGTGCGCGTGATGGCAAAAATCCGCTCGGCCCAGGCCGCCCAGCCCGCCCTGGCGGAGCAGACCTCCCCCGGGGAGCTTTCCGTTGTCTTTGACACGCCCCAGCGCGCCATCACCCCCGGCCAGGCCGTGGTGCTGTACGACGGCGGCTATGTCCTGGGCGGGGGCGTCATTCAAAGCGCCGGGGACGCCCGCTAGGCCCGCCGGCCCCGGCCCCTACGGCCGGTACAGGTACTTGCTCCAGCCGATGCGGTCCAGCTCCTCCCGGGTCACCCGCACCTGGGTGGGGTAATCCTCCACGGGGCGGCCCCCCTTTTCAAAAAAGTCCTCCGGGGTGTCCCACTGGGCCCGGCAGTTTTCGCAGATGCAAAAATAGTGGTAATCCGGGGTGCGCATAATGGACACCCAGCCGCCGTTGCAGATGTAGCACCACCCGATTTTAAAATCGTCGTACATAAGGCTCCACCTCCTTGTAAGGTAGTATGCCACGCCGGGGGCAAAACCCCGCATGGGCCTTTGTCCCGTTTTGACGGCGGATGCCCCGCCCCATTTCTGCTGTGCCCGCCCAAAGAAAAAAGAGCCCCCGGGGGCTCTTTTTTCTTTGGGCGGACTTACACCAGCTCCGCCATCCGGGTGACGGCCACATAGGTTTTGGAGATGGCATACCAGGTGGAAAAATCCACCATCCCGGAGATGTTCAGGTTAAAGATGCGCTGAAAGGCCTCCACCGCGGCCCGGGTGTCCTGGCCGTACACCCCGTCCACCGCCAGGGTGGGCAGGGCGGGGTAGGCCCTGGCAATGGCGTTGAGCTGTGACTGGATGGTCCGCACCGCCGCGCCGGTGGACCCCACGTGAAGCACCTCGCCGGGGAAGGAGGAGGGGACCCCCTCCACCTCCTCCGCCGTCATCAGGTAGATGTCATAGCCGTAAAAATTTCGCAGGATGTCCATGGTGTCGTACCCCTGGTCCCCCAGGTTTTTGGAGCCCCACTGGGTCATCCAGCCCGGGCACTGCACCTGGTTGCCGTCGCAGTACTGGGTCAGCAGGGGCTGGCGGATGCCCGGGCGGGTGATGTAGTTGGTAAAAATTTCATCCACCACAAGGCTTACCTCCTGGTACAGGTTGCGCCCGTAGGAAAAGGCGTGGTCGTAGGCGGTGGAATTGGTAATGGTAAAGTCGTACCCCCGGCTGCGGTACCATTCGGTATACACCCGGTTAAGGGTAAAGGACAAAATGGCCAAAATGTTGGCGCGGATGGTGGCGGTGGGCCAGGTGGCGTAAATTTCGCAGCAGCCCACGTTTTTGATGTAGTCCCGAAAGGGCACCCAGTAGTTGGGGGCCGAGGCGTTGGAGGGGGCGCCGGCGTGGACGATGATGAATTCCGGGATGACCGGCTCCGGCAGCACCACAAACCCCCCCGCGTCGGGCAGGGGCTTTACCTCGTCCTCGGGCACCTTGGGCGGAAAGCTGCCCCAAAGGGTGTTGGGCGGCACGGTGATGGTGGTGGTCTGCACGGTGGGGCCCACCTGCTCGCTGAGCTGGACGTTCTGGATGCCGCCGGTGTCCGGCAGCACCTGGGCGGCCTCGATGCGCACGGTGTCAAAGCCCGGGGCGGAAATCTCCAGGTCGTATTCGGCATAGGGCTTGCTGCCCGGGGGCGCCAGGGAATAGTCCAAAGGGGGCGCGGGCAGGGTGACGGTGTCCGTCTGGCCCGAGGAGTCGGTGGTCAGTTCCTCGATGACCGCCCCCTCGCCCAGGCGGGGGGTAATGCGCACGTCGGCGCCGTCCACCGGCCAGGCGGTGCCCCGCCCCACCACGCTGACCCTCAGCCGGCCGCGGCCGGGCAGGGCGCTTTGCAGATTGTCCATCCGTTCATTCCTCCAGTCGCTTTTGGTACAGGATATGTGGGACCCGGCGCAGACTGACCAGAAAACAGCCGGGGACACGCCAAAAAGCATTTCTTTTTCCTTTTTAGAGTACAATACTATAAGTGCCCCGCCAACGGACAGGGAAGGAGGGAGAAGGATGACCTACACAGCGCCCGGCAGCCCCCAGATGCCGCCCCCGGAAATAACCCTGACCTACTGTGACAACCATGACCTTGTCAGTGTCGAAATGCTTATGCAGTATATGAACCGCTACCTGTACATCTGGCCCTACGAGGATGAAGGCTTTTGGTTTTACCCCACCAGCCTGGAGGGGAATTATCTGCAGGGCTACGCCTGGGCCGACGGCGACTGGAAATACGATCAGCTTACCTGGCGGCAGATTGACAGCTTTTTCTGAGGAGGATGACAGATGCCAGAAATCATTTCGGAGCAGATTGACGAACGGCTGGTCAGAGAGTTTGAGGGGACCGAGCTGGACCTTGGGGAGGAGGCCGGCGGCACCTGGGAGGTCATTGTCAAGTACCACGGGGACATTTTGGGCCTGGGGGTGGCCCTGGGCGTGGATGTGGAGGTGCTCAGCGAGACCTATGCCATCATCACCCTGCAAAGGGATCAGATCAACCAGCTGTATGACTTCCCCGAGATCGAATACATCGAGCTGCCCAAAACCCTGTTTCTTACCCTGAGCGAAAGCCTTGGCAGCGCCTGCATCCCCCCGGTGCAGGACCCCCAGAATTACGGGCTGGAGGGCGAGGGCACCGTTGTCGCCATCATCGATTCGGGCATCGACTACACCCACCCGGACTTTTGCAACGACGACGGCACCACCCGCATCCTGTATATCTGGGACCAGACGGCGCCGGGGACGCCGCCCCCGGGCTTTTCCCGGGGGGCCCAGTACGACCAGGCGCAGATTAACGCCGCCCTGGCCGCGCCCCAGCCCTTTGACGTCATCCCCCAGGTGGACCTGGTGGGCCACGGCACCGCGGTGGCGGGCATTGCCGCCGGCAACGGCCGCGACAGCCAGGGGCGGGAGAAGGGGGCGGCCCCCCGGGCCTCCATCATCGCCGTCAAGCTGGGCCAGCGGGGGCGGGAATCCTTTGCCCGCACCACCGAGCTGATGCGGGCGGCCAAGTACGTGGTGGACCGCGCCGAGGAGCTGCAGATGCCCCTGGCCGTCAACATCAGCTACGGCACCAACAACGGCTCCCACGACGGCAACTCTTTGTTCGAGACCTTTCTGGATGAGATGGCCCTGCGCTGGAAGACGGTCATTGTGGTGGCCTCCGGCAACGAGGGGGCGGCGGGGCACCATTTTTCCTCCACCATGGTCAACGGCGAAAGGCTGGAGGTGGAGTTTTCCACCGTGGCCAACCTGGATTCCTTTTACCTGACGGTCTGGAAGAACTTTACGGACCTCCTCTCCTTCGAGCTCGTTTCCCCCAGCGGCGTTTCCAGCGGGGAGCTGAGCCAGAACCGCCCCGGCACCCTTATTCACATGGATACGTCGGTGGTGTATGTCACCTACGGCCAGCCCAACCATTACAACGTCTCCCAGGAGATTTTTTTCCAGTTCCAACGGGGCAACGGCAATATTCCGTCGGGCATCTGGCGCCTTCATGTCCGGGGGGTGGACGTGGTGGACGGCAAGCTGGATATGTGGCTGCCCACCACCGAGGACGTCACCGAGCGCACCGCCTTTGCCCGGCCCGCCACCAATACCACCCTCACCCTGCCCTCCACCGCCTACCGGGTGATTACGGTGGGCGGGTACAACTCCATGCTGGGCAGCACCACCACCTTTTCCGGCCGGGGCTTTACCCGCAACAATACCTTTATCAAGCCCGACCTGTGCGCCCCCGCGGTGGATATTGTGTCCACCCGGGCGGGGGGCGGCTACGGCACCTACACCGGCACCAGCATGGCGGCCCCCTTTGTCACGGGGGCGGTGGCGCTGATGATGGAGTGGGGCATTGTCCGGGGCAACGACCCGTTTTTGTACGGCCAGCGGGCCAAGGCCTTTTTGCGCCGGGGCGCCGACCGCACCGAGAGCCGGGGGTACC